>CAZLYG010000174.1:0-9792 GCA_964563075.1 uncultured Steroidobacteraceae bacterium
GTCAGCTCCATCGGAAATTCACCGCCCCAAGGGACGTCCCAGAGGCTCGGATCACTGACGCTGAACTCGTACCGGAGCGACTTCGGCCCCGTGCGCGTAATCTTCTCGATGACCTTGCCTTCCGGGCCCATCGGCACGCCGGAACCCCTGGGCGTCACTTTCTCGGCAAAGCCGGTGGTCTCGATCACCAACGTGTCGCCCTCCCAGTGACCCCAGGAATTTCCCTGCCAGCGCTTCAGCCCGCCGAAATCGGGCCGGCTCTTCGACAACGGAATCACACGCGCGTCGTGAATCATTTCCGTCATCAGGACCACGTAACCGCGCGTCTGTGCAAGTTGCACGAGCGTGTTGTATCCCACCGGCCGCAGAGGTGGACCTTCATGTGCCCACAACAGGCAGCGTTCCTGCAGGGGCCGGTTCTGAGCGCTGTCGAAGGCGTGTGCCTGCTGTGCCGCGCGGGCCGCGTCGCTGCGTCGTTGAGCATCCGCACGCAGCGGCGGCATGCGCCCATTCGCCGGCTGCGTCAGGATGGACGTGCGCAGGTTCCGCACCATCGGATTCTGTTCCGGGTCGAGATCGAAGTCCGCAGTCTGGTAATGAACGTCCGTTGGATTGGTGGTCGTCTCGACGACCGCGGGTGCGTTCTTGCGCTTCTCGTATTCCTGTTCGGTGTAGAACGCCTTCTCGCCAAGCTCCTTCGGCCGCTCGAATGGCACGTTGGTGTTGTTGGTGTAGATGCCCTCGATGAGAGGATCTCCCCAGGACGTGCGCGGTGCCTTGTACCGTTCGGCGGCACCGGCGGTGGCGGCGACAGCCAGGAACAGGAGTGAGGCCACGACGAGCGGGGAGCGGGAGGCCGCGCGCTGCATGATCATTTTCCTGCGCTCGGTTTGCCGGTGCCAGGCTTGCGCAGGTCACCGTACATCAGTTCCTCGGCGAATTCGACGCAGCGGAAATCCATCAACCGGGCACCCGGCTCCACGCGCCGGTACAGCGGCATGCGCAGCGTCCACGGGCGCGAGAACACGCTCGAGTCGTCGATCGTGGCCTCGTAGCGGATATGATCTGCGTCCGTGAGTGTGTATCGTTCGGTCACGCGCCTGGCTTCGGAGGCGTAATTGCCGCTGCGATCCAGCCAATTCGCATTCAGTCCCGTGACCTCAACGACGAGTGTGTCACCTTCCCAGTGACCATTGGAAAAGCCCATCCAGCTGTCCACCGGCGCCTCGGTATGCTTCTTCATGGAGATGGTGCGCACGGCGCCTGCGAACTGATACACGATCATGATGCCGGTATCCGACTGCACGATCTGGAACGGGTACGGCAGGTATGTCGCGCGGGGCACTCCGGGCATGAAGCACTTGGCCTCCGGATCTTCGGTGCGGCGCTTGGCGCGATTCGCTTCCCTTTGAGGCAGGGCGCTCGCGAGGTAGGGAATTTTTCCACCGTCGACGACGCCGATGCCAGGAGCGACCGCACCGATGGCGCCCAACGTCTCGAGGGGTCCCTGCGCCGCGGTGTGAGGCTCGAGGTTCCAGTCGGCTTCGCTCAGCACCTGCCAGATACCGCTCAAATCGGGCTTGCCGTCGCTCATTCGGGGAATGCCGGCCTGCTGCGCCGACGCGCGGTTCCCGCCTGCCAGCAGGGCAAACGCGCAGATGAGCGCCATTCCCGTCACCGCGATGCGCATCCCCTCGTTCTCCCCCTGGAGTGTTGATTGAGCTCTTGCGAGCGTAGCGGGCCGCCGTCGTCGCCTTGCCAGGATGCGGAACATCGACCTGCATCGCTTATAATCCTGCCAGAATTGTCAGACAAGTGGGATTGCGATGCCGTCCAGAGTCCTCGCAAGTCGCGCGCTTGCGTGTCTGCTCCTGCTGTTGCCTCTCGGTGTCTGCACTGCAGATGGTATTCGGCCCGCGCCCGCCTTCACGGCCACGGATCTCTCCCGGCCGCGCGATGACGCATGGCTCACGAACGGCGGCACTCTGAGCAACCAGCGTTACTCGCCGCTGCAGCAGATCGATCGGCAGAACGTTGGCCGGCTGAAGGCCCTCTGGCACATCAATCTCGGCTCAGGACTGGAGCTGCGGCACAATAACCAGGCGCAACCCCTCGTCTACGATGGTGTGATTTACATCGTCTCGGGTGAGGACGACGTGTTCGCGATCTCGGTGGACACCGGCAAGGTGCTCTGGGAGTACAGGAGCGGGCTGAAGGAAGCCGATGCGTTCGTCTGCTGCCTGTGGGTCAGCCGCGGGCTCGCTCTGGGCGATGGCAAGATCTTCCTCGGGCGCGTCGATGGAGTTCTGCTCGCGTTGGATCAGCGCACGGGGAAAGTGCTCTGGGAAAATCGCACTGGTGATCCGAAGCGTGGATACAGCCTCACCGCTGCGCCGCTGTACTATGACCACAGGGTGATCATCGGTACAGCGGGTGGCGATCTCGGCATCCGCGGATGGGTGCGGGCATTCGACGCAGGCACCGGCAAGCAGGTGTGGCGTTTTGACACGATCCCCGGACCCGGCGAATGGGGACACGACAGCTGGCCGGCGGGAAGCGATTCCTGGCAATGGGGAGGTGCGCCTGTGTGGAGCACGCCGGCTGTCGATCCCCAGTTGGGCCTGCTGTATTTCTCCACCGGCAATCCGGGGCCAAGCCTGGGCGGCGCCGTACGTCCGGGCAACAATCTCTTCACCGACTCGATCGTGGCGGTGGACGTCGCCACTGGAAAGTACCGCTGGCATTTCCAGGAGGTCCATCATGATCTGTGGGATTACGACGCGCCGAACCCGATCGTCCTCTTCGAGGCGCAGTTCGGCGGCGTCATGCGCAAAGGGCTTGCTCAGGCCGGCAAGACCGGCTGGGTGTATATCCTCGATCGGGTCACGGGCGAGCCGCTGCTCGGCATGCATGAAACTCCCGTGCCGCAGGAGCCCGAGCAGGCGACCGCCGCAACTCAGCCCGTGCCGGTCGGAGATGCGCTGGTGCCGCAGAGAATCGACGTGGCTCCCGAAGATCATCCCCTCGTCAACCAGGGGCGGATGTTCACCCCGTTCGGGGAGCAGGCACGGATCTTCGCACCGCTGGCCGGGGTGAACTGGCCGCCGAGCGCCTATGATCCGCGCACTCATTGGATGTACATCTGCGCCAATGAGAACGCCAACGGCGCGCGCGCGGACCGCACCCAGTTCGCTCCGCCCACGTTCAAGAAATCATTCCGCGGCGGCGACTACGTTGGCGCGGGACTGCCGAGCAGTGGCTTGTACGCAGCGCTCGATCTGCAGACCAACCACATCGTCTGGCAGAAGCGCTTCAACGACGGCTGCCGCAGCGGATCGCTCGTCACGGCCGGAGGTCTGGTGTTCCTGGGACGCAACGACGGACGCGTCACTGCACTGGATGCCGCCGATGGGAGTCGTCTGTGGCAGTTCCAGACGGATGCGCCGGTGAATTCCGGTGTCTCCACGTTCATGTACAAGGGGCAGCAACTGCTGGTGACCTATGCCGGGGGCGGTTTCGTGAGCGCACAGAAGGGCGACGGCGTGTGGTTATTCGGCCTGGAGGGTAAGATCGAGCCGTTGCCACCACTGCAATCGGTCCGGCTACAATCCTCCATGTCAACGCCTGCGCCCGACCGTGCGGCCGACGTGGTGAATGGCGAAAAGATCTACCGGTCCGTGTGCGTGTACTGCCACGGAGACCACGGTCAGGGCGGCGAGGGCGGCGGCAAGGCTATTTCGCCGACTCTGGGAATTGATGGAGTAGCCGCTGTATTGCGCGCAGGGCGCAATCAGATGCCGGCCTTCGGTGCAAGCATGACGGCGGACCAGCTGAAGGATGTGGCGGCATTTGTACACGAGCGCCTGCGGTAGGAGACCTATCCTCTGGATCAGGAACTTCAGGAAACGACTATGAAGAGAGTCTCTGCGCCTCGCCAGCTCCGCGGTTCAAGCGTATGCCGCAAGGCAACCCTTGCGTTGCTGACCAGCGGGCTTGCGGTCGCCGCCGCGGCGCAAACCTACCTTCCGCGAGAGGCGGGCTCCACGGCGAATACCTGGGACAAGCCGGCGGCCGACACGCCGATTCCCAGCTACTATCAAGACTCCTATCAGGCCTATCTGAAGATGAAGGCTGCCGCCAAAGGCGGCACGGAGTACCGGCGCGCGACCTACGAGAGCATGCCGGACTGGTCAGGGATCTGGACCCGGGACCCGAGGGAGGGATTGAAGTTCGATCCCAAGCAGACCAGCAAGGGCTTTACGCCGGGGCCCACCACCGCGGATCTGACTCCCCGTTACAAAGCGGCCCTCGAAGAGAAGCTGCGCCAGGTCGCCGCCGGCAATGAATGGGACCAGCTGAGCGATTGCCTCCCGGCAGGCTATCCTCGCTGGTTGACGGAGCCCTTCCTGCGCGAGTTCATCGTGACTCCGAGCGAGACCTGGTGGGTCAACGAGCAACAAAGTGAGGCGCGCCGGATCTACACCGACGGACGCGGCCACATCCCTGATGCCGAGGCCCAGCCTCTGTGGGATGGAGACTCGATCGGCTTCTGGGATCGCCAGACTCTCGTCGTGCACACCATTCGTGTCACTCATGGCGAGTATCAGCGCTCCCAGCCGGACTACAGCTCTCAGACCAGCACCGTCGAGCGCATCCACCAGCTCGACCACGACACGCTCGAGGATGAGGTCACCGTGTGGGACCCCAAGGGCCTGCGCACGCCCTGGCACGTCGTGATGCACTACAAGCGGGTCAACACTCCAGGCTCGCGTATCGACATGTGGTCCTGTGAGACCAACAACAATGTCGTGCGTACCCCGACCGGGGGCTCCCAGTTCATCCTCAAGGGTGAAACGGTGACCATCCGGCGCAGCTACAAGGATCCGGACACCTTCTATCTGACCGACGCGCAGAAAAAGCTGTTCGCGGAAGACGACGCCATGGATGCCGCAAAGAAATGAATCGCGTAACCAACCACCTGCCTGGAGGAGTCGGACTTGAACAAGATGCTCATCATCTGCTCCATGACCGTCCTCACCGGGACGGCTCTGGCACATCACTCGGCGGCCATGTTCGACCTTTCGAGGACGGTCACCGTGCAGGGAACCGTCAAGGAGTTTCAATACACCAACCCGCACTCCTGGTTGCAGGTGCTGGTCGTCGGCTCCGACGGTAAGGCGGTCGAGTGGGGCTTCGAGACTGAAGGACCCTCGACGCTGCTGCGCGTGGGAATCAAGGCGAAGACCTTTCTACCGGGAGACAAGGTGAGCGTCGTCGCGAATCCGATGCGCGACGGCCGTCCGGCCGGCGCCTGGATTTCCGCTACCAAGGCCGACGGTACGGTCTATCACCTGCGTCCGAATCGTCCTCCGGCAGTAGCCAAATGACCGCGCTCGGCGGGATAAAACACCCCATCCAGCACCGCCTGTTCGTTGGCGGACGGTTCGTCGATGCCGCCGATGGAGCCACGCTCACCACGCTGAACCCGCACGATAACTCTCCCATCGTCGACGTTGCGATGGCAGGGCGCGAAGATGTCGATCGAGCGGTCGCTGCCGCCACAGCCGCGCAACCGGCTTGGGCGCGTCTGAGTGCGAGCGAGCGAGGCCGGCTGCTCCTGAAGCTGGCCGACCGGATCGAAGAGACTGCCGAGGATCTGGCGCGTCTCGAATCACTGGATACGGGTCATCCCCTGCGAGATTCCAAGGGTCTGGACGTGCCGCGCACGGCTTTGTGCTTCCGCTACTTCGGCGGCATGGCGGACAAGGTCGAGGGCAGTGTCGTGCCGGTGGACGCCGGCTTTCTCAACTACCTTCTGCCCGAGCCGCTGGGTGTGGTGGGTCAGGTCGTTCCGTGGAATTTCCCGCTGATGTTCACCAGCTGGAAGATGGCTCCTGCGCTTGCGGCCGGTAACTGTGTGGTCATGAAGCCTGCGGAAATCACCCCGCTCACTTCGCTGCGGATCGCGGAGTTGATGGCGGAGGTCGGCTTTCCCGAGGGCGTCGTCAATATCATCCCGGGGCTCGGAAGCGTTGCGGGGCAGTACCTCGCGGAGCACCCGGGCATCGCGAAAATTGCCTTTACGGGCTCCACGGTCACGGGCAAACGAATCGTTGCCGCCTCCGCCGGCAATCTGAAAAAGATCCAACTGGAGCTCGGCGGCAAAGGCGCCAATGTCGTCTTCGAGGACGCCGATCTGACGGCCGCTGTGAACGGTTCCGCTTTCGCCATCTTCCACAATCAAGGCCAGGCCTGCATCGCCGGCTCGCGCCTGTTGCTCCACGAGAAGATCGCGGATGAGTTCCTCGAGCGGTTTCTGGCCCTGGCAAAGTCGATCCGCCTCGGCAATCCGCTCGATGCGGCCACGGAGATGGGACCGCTCACCAGCATTCAGCATCGCGACCGTGTACTGCGTTACGTAGAGGTCGCTCGTGATGAGGGCGGCAGCTTGCTTGCGGGTGGGACGCCGCCCCAGGATGCGGCACTCGCCAAGGGCTGCTATGTCCAGCCAACCGTCGTTCGTGCGAGGACGTATCGCGATCGGGTCGCTCAGGAAGAGGTGTTCGGGCCGTTTGTCACTGTCTTGACCTTTCGTGACGAAGAGGAGGCCCTGCGCATTGCCAACAGCACGGAATACGGCCTCGGCAATGGGCTCTGGACACGTGATGTGGCCCGCGCACACCGCTTCGCTCGTGACCTTCGCAGCGGTATGGTGTGGATCAACTGCTACAAGCGTGCGCACCCGGCCTCCCCTTTCGGTGGAGTCGGGCTGTCAGGCTACGGTCGCGAGATGGGCTTTGAGGTCATGCGAGAGTACACGCAGATGAAATCCGTATGGGTGAACGTGGACGCGCGCATCCCTCCCTGGTATCCCCGACAGGGGATCCCGTGAACGACTCATGCAGAGCACGCTTATCAACCCTCATCCCAGCCTGGATGGAAAGCCCATGAGCGCCGCACCTACGAGCTCGTTTCGCACCGTATTCGCATCGCTCGACCATTACGTCAAAGGCAACGTCGAGATCATCGACGGCAACCCCAAGCATTACGCCTTCTCCAACATCTTCGATGTGGCCGCTCACTCCAAGCCGTACGAGAAGGTGGTGGTGGGGATGAATCTGGGCTACGTCGTCGAGACGCTCCGTGCCGAAGGTACCTCCGATTGGTACGCAGCCGCACACGATGAGTTCGCAGTCGTGATGGACGGTGAAATCGAAGTCGATCTCGTCAAGCTCGATGACCCGCAGCGCGTCGCGCCCGCGGACAAGCAGGGCTCGGTGCGCATCGAGGGCGCACCCCAGGGCCGGAAAATGGGCCGTATCGAATGCAAGCGCGGCCATCAGGTGCTCCTGCCCAAAGGCGCCGCGTACCGTTTTCGAGCTCGCCGACCGGGTGTGCTCCTGCTGCAGACCCTGCTGGGGGAGCTGTCAGTCCAGAAGTGGGCTGAGATCTGCGCCAAGTAGGGTCGCGACCCTCCGACCGATGAGCCCACTATCCCTGGCGAAACTTTTTCAGTAACGGAGCTCCCATGAACGCTCAACCTTTGAACGAGCCTGTGGTGCAGGCCAGCCCGGCCAGTGACGACACCGGATACCGGAGCTTCCGCCTGGGTGGCTTCACGTTCACGCGCGACGAGTATTTCGCGCGTGTGAGCTGGTTCGCACAGGGCAGGCAGATGTCGCACACATTATCGGCAGACGCATTCCTGCGCGCCATGATGCGTGATGTAGCGTGGGGCTTCTTTTACGGTTGGGTCAACTTCGATGCCATGCTCGGCACCCGCAATCTGTATGGCAAGGTGGAGCTGTACTGCGGGCGCTATTACAAAGCGTACAGCGAGCGGGGACTGGATCGGACGGAGGTCTTCGACACCCCCCGGATCATGGCGACCTTCAAGGCCATTCTGGAGGATTGGACCAACGAGGGCTTCGACCCCTTCGCCGCGCCTGATGAGACCAACAAGAGCTGGCTGGGAAAGAAGCGCGGCAACAATCGCGCCGCCATCGAACGCGAGCGGCAGGTTTGCAGGCGCATGCCGGGGTTGGCTGGCGATGCACAACTGCGCAAGGACGAGAACGGCTATCCGGTCAACCGCGCGTTTGCCGACGTGCCGCAAGAGGAGCCGGTCATTCATGCCGAGCCCGGGTTCGAGAACGAGGTGCATGCCTTCAATCTGTTTGCCTATCTTTCCCGGTCGGATGTGACCTGGAACCCCTCCGTGTCATCGGTGTGCGGGCGCAGCCTGTTCTGTCCCACCACCGAGGAGTACACCCTGCCCATCAAGCACGGCAACGACCGGGTGGAGTGGTTCATCCAGTTGAGCGATGAGATCGAGTGGGAAATCGAAGACAAGAACACCGGTGCGCCGCGTGCCAAAGTGCTCATGCGGGCGGGCGATGTCGCGGCGATGCCGGCCGACATCCGCCACCAGGGATATTCGCACAAGCGCTCCATGCTGCTCGTCTGGGAGAACGCGACACCCGGCTTGCCGGAGATGTACGAGACGGGAAAGCTCAAGCCATACCCGATCGAATTCTGAACCGATCGTTGCCGAATCCCGGGCCGCTCAGGTCCAGGCGGGCTCGCCTTTGCGCGCCGCCCCGGGTTGATGTAATACTCAGACAAATAAAGATCGTGTGATTCGGTCTAGGCCCGATGTGAGCGACCCAGTGTCATGCGGTTGATCCAGTTCCGCGGCGCGGCAGGCGGCTCGCACGTCGGCTGCGTCGATTCGGCCGGTTCGGTTGTGAGCGTCCTCGCTGACTATGGCAGCGTCTATGACCTTGCGCTCGCGGCGATCGCCCGACGGCAGACGCTCGAGCAGGCGGTTGCAGCCGCGCCGCGGGCGGCTGAGCAGCCGTACAAGGAGCTGCTGGAAGGCGGGCAACTCCGGCCACCCCTGACACACCCGGATCCGGCGCGTTGTCTGGTCTCGGGCACGGGGCTCACACATCTGGGTAGTGCGGCGACGCGCGATGGCATGCATGTGAAAGGGAGCCGGGCGGCGGATGAGGTCGCACTGACCGACTCGATGCAGATGTTTCGCTGGGGGATCGAGGGCGGAAAGCCGCCGCGCGGGCAGGTAGGAGCGCAACCGGAATGGTTTTACAAGGGCAACGGCCGGGTCCTCGTCGGATCGCATGCGCGGCTCCTCGCGCCGCAATGCGCACTGGATTACGGGGAGGAGCCTGAGCTCGTCGGCCTGTACGTCATTGGCCCGAAGGGAACACCGGCGCGCCTCGGGTTTGCGCTCGGCAACGAGTTCTCCGACCATGTGACCGAACGGCGCAACTATCTCTACCTCGCGCATTCGAAGCTGCGCCAGTGCAGCGTCGGGCCGGAGCTGCGCACCGGCGTGCCGCCTGCGCATCTGGAGGGGCGCAGCCGCATTCGCCGCAACGGCGAGATCATTTGGGAAAAGCCATTTCACACGGGCGAGGGCAACATGTGTCACTCGTTCGAGAATCTCGAATTCCACCACTTCAAATACCCGGCTCACCGCGTGCCCGGTGACGTGCATGTGCATTTCTTCGGCACGGCGACGCTGAGTTTCGCGGACGGCATCCGGGCACAGCCGGGCGACCGGTTCGAAATCGAGCTGCCTGAATTCGGCGCGCCGCTCGTGAACACATTGGATGTCGACTCCGGCTCGCTCGCTCCCGGATGTGTGCTGCAGTTGTAGAGGCTGGCAGAGTGAGCCAGCGCGGAACGGGAGCCGCCTCGGCCAGGGGCGCGGCACTCCGAGTCCGGAGCGTCGCTGGGATGAGATAACAGCATGGTGCGACTTGGAAA
>CAZLYG010000175.1:0-9762 GCA_964563075.1 uncultured Steroidobacteraceae bacterium
GTGATCGCCGTCGTCAACGCGACCTCACTCTCTGTCCTGAAGCCCCCAGGCCAGGGGGGTGCCCGCGGGGCGGATATTGCTGTCGGGGAAGGGCAGCCGCTGGGGGTGCCGCTGGCCTCGGGTGGACCTTACTTCGGATTTCTCACGACGCGCATGGAGTATGTGCGCCAGATGCCTGGCCGTATCGTCGGACGCACACTCGATGTCACCGGTCGCCCGGGGTTCACGCTGACGCTGCAGGCGCGGGAGCAACACATCCGGCGCGCCAAGGCGACCTCCAACATCTGCACCAACCAGGGACTGCTGGTGACCGCCGCGACCATCTACATGTCACTGATGGGCGCTGAAGGACTCGAGCGCGTCGCTGCCGCCTCGCACGCCCGCACCCGTGAGCTCGTCAGTGCGCTCACACGCATCGCGGGCGTGCGCCTGGCGTTCGAAGGACCCTGTTTCCACGAGGCCGTGCTGTCTTTCGACACGCCGGTCGCACCGCTTCTCGACGTGCTCGCCAGCCGCGGCATCCTCGGTGGTCTGGACTTGTCCGAGCACTATCCGGAGCTGGGGAGCGCACTGCTGGTGTGCGCCACGGAGACGAAGACATCAGAGGACATCAACATCTACGCCACGGCACTTGCGGAGGCGCTGCGAGAAGTGACTCGCGCTCCGCTTCCGGCAACAGCGGCGTGAGGGCTGGCAGATGCATTCGCGAGAGAAACTGATCTTCGAGTATTCCCGTCCCGGGCGCGGCGCTACAGATCAATGGCCACGAGTACCCCCGGGCGGCGACCTGCCAGCGTCACTGCGACGCCGCGGGCGCCCGTTGCTGCCGGAGGTGAGCGAGCTGGATGCCGTCAGGCATTTCACCCGCCTGTCGCAGCTGAACTTCTCGATAGACACGCATTTCTATCCGCTCGGCTCGTGCACGATGAAATACAACCCCAAGGCGTGCAACCAGTACGCGATGCTGCCCGAATTCCTGGGCCGGCACCCGCTGGCGCCGGAGTCGCACGGCCAGGGATTCCTCACGTGCCTGTACGAGTTGCAGGAAATGTTGCGGGAAGTCACCGGCATGCAGGGCGTTGCCTTGAGCCCCATGGCAGGGGCACACGGGGAGTTTGCCGGCGTGGCCATGATCCGCGCCTATCACCGCTCGCGCGGTGACGCGGGTCGCAACGAAATCCTCGTGCCCGAAGCCGCGCACGGCACCAATCCGGCGACGGCGACGATGTGCGGGTGCACTGTGCGGGAAATTCCTGTCGACGCTCAGGGAGACGTCGACCTGGAGGCGCTGCGTGCGGCCGTCGGTCCGCAGACGGCCGGCATCATGCTCACCAACCCCTCGACTCTCGGAGTGTTCGAGCGGCGGATCGAGGAGGTCGCGCGCATCGTGCATGCGGCCGGCGGACTGTTGTATTACGACGGCGCCAATCTGAACGCGATCCTCGGGAAAGTGCGCCCCGGGGACATGGGCTTCGATGTCATGCATATGAATCTGCACAAGACCTTCTCGACACCCCATGGCGGGGGCGGTCCGGGCGCCGGTGCCGTGGGCGTCGGCGCAAGGCTGCTGCCTTACCTGCCCATTCCTGTGGTTGGCAAGGAAGGTGGCTGCTACCGCTGGCTGACGGAAAAGGACCTGCCCCAGTCCATAGGGCGGTTGTCGGGCTTCATGGGCAACGCCGGCGTGCTGCTGCGTGCGTACATCTACATGCGCATGCTCGGCCGCGAGGGGATCAGTCAGGTGGCGGAACATGCCACCCTCAACGCCAACTATCTGCTGGCCCGCCTGCGGCAGGTGGGCTTCGAGGCGGCCTACCCGGGGCGCCGGGCGAGTCATGAATTCATCATCACGCTCAAGCGCCAGGCCCGGGAGCAGGGCGTCACGGCGATGGACTTCGCCAAGCGTCTGCTGGACCACGGCTTCCATGCTCCCACCACCTACTTTCCGCTGCTGGTGCCGGAATGCCTGCTGATCGAGCCGACCGAGACCGAAAGCCGGCAGACCCTGGATGCCTTTGTCACGGCAATGGAGCACATCCTGGCAGAAAGCCTGCAAGAACCCGAGCATGTCACGGGCGCTCCGCATACCATGCCAGTGCGCCGGCTCGATGATGTGCGGGCGGCCAAGCAGCTGGATCTCACGTGGAAGCCAACGGCACAGTCGTAGATCGTTACAAACCTCGGGGCGCCACCCGCCTGGTGCGCGCTCTCGGGGCCAGCTGGCGTGGGCTCATCGGGGCTTTTCGCGAAGAAGCCGCTTTTCGCCAGGAACTCGCTTTTGCGGTGCTCGTCATACCCCTGGGCCTCTGGCTCGGGCACACTGGGGTTGAGCGCGCGCTCCTCACGTGTCCCGTGCTGCTCATCCTGGTAGTAGAGCTCATCAACAGCGCGATCGAGGCAACCGTTGACCGCATCGGTTTCGAGCGGCATGCCCTGGCGGGTCTGGCGAAAGACATCGGGTCGGCGGCAGTATTCATGTCATTCGTGCTGTTCGGCGTGGTCTGGCTGCTCGTTCTGCTCGGCCGTTAGCACTGTTGGACGCTAGACTTCGCTCCTTTGGCCGCGCGCGTACCCACTGCAGGAATCCTATGCGCTTTGGAAGATCGCCTTGGCCGTCGTGGCTGCTCACACTCTTGGTTACATTCTGGGTCGGTGTATCCATTGCGCGCGATCCGCCATCGCCACCGTCGGCTGCGCCGCACGCGGTAGAACAGCCCGCGCGAACCAATGCGGCCGCACCCACGCCGCCGCCACAGCAGGGTCCCGCCGAGCCGCTGCCCGTGCAACCCCCGACCCCCATCGCTCCCGGCGGCGGCCAGCAGGCTGCACAGGTCGCGCAGCGGGCCGCCGCGATCGAGGAGAACCCGGACTGGGCATCTACACTCGAGCGGATCGCCAGCAGCGTCGTGTCGATCAACATCGATGCCACACGGGCCTTCGATACGGAGTGGAACACGACCGCGCAGGCGACCGGGTTCGTCGTCGATGCCGAGCGCGGCCTGATCCTCACCAACCGTCACGTGGTGACGCCGGGACCGGTGACTTCCGAGGCCATGTTCCTGAACCGGGAAGAGGTCCAGCTGTATCCGGTGTACCGCGATCCGGTACATGACTTTGGCTTCTATCGCTACGATCCCAGCAAGCTGCACTTCATCAAGCCCAAGGCGTTGACGCTGTATCCGGAAGGGGCTCAGGTCGGACGCGAGATCCGCGTCGTGGGCAACAATGCCGGGGAGCAGCTGTCCATTCTGGCCGGCACGCTCGCCCGCCTGGATCGCGATGCACCCGAGTATGGACTGGGCAAGTACAACGACTTCAACACGTTCTATCTGCAGGCAGCCTCCGGCACCTCCGGCGGCTCTTCCGGCTCCCCGGTCATCGACATCCGTGGGCGCGTCGTAGCTCTGAACGCCGGTGGCGCGAACGGTGCGGCCTCGAGCTTCTATCTGCCGCTCGGGCGCGTGCGCCGGGCGCTGAAGCTGGTGCAGGAGGGCAAGCCCGTCACCCGCGGTACCATCGAGACCGTATTCAACTACACCCCCTACGACGAGCTGGACCGGCTCGGGCTGACGCCCGGCACCGAGACAGCGGTGCGCAAGCTCTTTCCCGAGCTGACGGGCATGCTGGTGGTGACCGAGGTCCTGCCCGGCTCCGCCAGTGCCGAGTCGTTGCAGCCGGGAGATGTGCTGACCAAGGTCAACGGCCAGTACGTCACCCAGTTCGAGCCGCTCGAGGAAGTACTCGATGACCATGTTGGCGGTACGGTCGAGCTGGAATTGGAGCGCGGCGGCAAGGCCGTCTCCGCCAAACTCCCGATCACCGACCTGAACAAGATCACTCCGAGCGCCTACACCGAGTTCAGCGACGCGGTGGTGAACACGCTGTCGTATCAACAGGCGCGACACTTCAACGTGCCGGCGCGCGGGGCGTACGTCGCCAATCCGGGGTACGCGTTCAGCTCGGCCGGAATTCCGCGCGGTGCCGTCATCACGCAGATGGGCAAGCGCACGATCAACGACCTCACCGATCTCGAGGCCGGGCTGAAGGATCTGGGCGACGGCGATCGCACGAGCGTGCGTTTCATCACCATCGATGATCCTAACGGCAGCCAGCTGCGCTCACTGCGGATGGATCGGCGCTGGTTCCCCGCGCAGCACTGCGAGCGCGACGATGCCAAGGGCATCTGGGACTGCACACCGCTCGCCGCAGGCCCGGCGCCGAAGCCCGTCGAAGTCAGCTCGACCGAGTTTCCGAAGTACAAGAACCCCCTGCTGACGGCGCTGGCCCCATCGTTGGTCATGGTTACGTTCGATATGCCGTACTCCGTATCGGGAATAACGGAGCGTAACTATCACGGCACCGGGCTCGTGGTGGATGCACAGAGAGGCCTGGTCGTCGTCGATCGCAATACCGTGCCCGTGGGAGTAGGGGATGTCACGATCACATTCGCCGGCACGGTGCAGGTTCCGGGCCGCGTCGTGTACGTCCATCCGGAGCACAATCTCGCAGTGGTCGCCTACGATCCGAAGCTGATCGGCACCACGCCGGTGAAAGCAGCGAAACTGACACCTCGCGATCTCGTGGCGGGCGACACCGTATCGGTCGTCGGCATGACTGGCGAAAGCGAGCTGCGCTCGCGCACTACGCAAATCGCCAGTGTCGATCCGCTGGAGCTGCCGTTGTCGCGCACCATGCGATTCCGCGATAGCAACATCGAGGCCATTCAGCTCGTCAATCCGCCGACGGAGTTCGACGGCGTGCTGTGCGACAAGAACGGTAACGTGCTCGGACTGTGGTCGAGCTTTGCCTATGAGAGCGGCCGTGAGCTGGCACAGGACAATCGCGGTGTGCCAATCGACCTCGTGGCCGACATGCTCGACCGTGTACGCAGTGACCGGCCGTTGCACTCATTGGAGGCCGAGTTCGCCGTCACGCCGCTCGCCAATGCGCGCGAGCTCGGGCTCTCCGAGGATTGGACCAAGAAGCTGAGCGAGCACAATTCGACACAACGTCAGGTCCTGACCGTGGTGCGCATGGTCGGAGGCTCTCCGGCTGCGCGGCTGCTCAAGCAGGGAGATCTCGTGCTGGCGATCGACGGCAATGTCGTGACGCGATTCCGGGAAGTGGAGCGCGCCACGGCCGACAAGCCGACGGTGAATGTAACCGTCTGGCGCAACGGCACGGAGCAAACGATCGCCGTGCCGACCGTCGAGTTGTCGGGCCTGGACGTGAATCGCATCGTCCAATGGGCGGGCGCGACCCTGCAGGCTCCGCACCGTGCGATGAGCGCGCAGCGCGGTATTCCCCCCGTCGGCGTGTACGTTGGCTATTTCTCGTATGGTTCGCCGGCTACACGCTATGGCCTGTATCCCGGCAGGCGCATCGTCGAGGTAGACGGTGTGCCTACGCCTGATCTGGATGCCTTCCTGGCGGCGGTGCGCGGCAGGCCCGATCGCTCATCGGTGCGCCTGAAGACGATCACCTGGAATAACGCTCCGGAGGTGATCACGCTGAAGCTCGACGAGCACTACTGGCCCACTTACGAGCTCCTCCAGACGCCCAACGGATGGGAGCGTCACTCTCTGCCGTAAACCACCTCCTGGTGGGACCAGGGCGGCGAGCTGGGGCGGGGCCGTAGGGGCGCCCGGGGGATCGGACTGGCCGAGCGTAGCGAAGGCCTGCCCGTCGAGGGTCTCGCGAGCGAGAATTTGTGGAATAGATCCGAGGGTTTGGAGACGGCACAGCGAGCCGTGGCCCCCGGCTGCTAGAATCTCACGCACCATGGTGCGAATAGTCAGGGCTACTCAGGTCGAGATCGAGACCGCCGTTCAGGCGTTGCGCGACGGCGAGCTCGTGGCGTTTCCGACGGAGACGGTGTACGGGCTCGGCGCGAATGCGCAGAACCCCGCCGCAGTGCGCAAGGTATTCGAGGCCAAGGGTCGGCCGATAGACCATCCCGTCATCGTCCACCTGGACAGCCCGCGCTTCCTGCACCGTTGGGTGAAGGAGGTTCCGGATGTCGCCACCCGCCTGGCCGAGCACTTCTGGCCGGGGCCCCTGACGATGGTGTTGCCGCGCGCGCCGAACGTTCACGATATCGTTACGGGCGGCCAGGAAACTGTGGCCATCCGGGTACCGCAACATCCCATGGCACAGCAGCTCCTCACCGCTTTTGGAGGCGGGCTCGCCGCTCCCTCGGCGAACCGTTATGGACGGCTCTCACCCACGCGCCCCGAGCATGTGCGTGACGAATTGGGCGATGCCGTGAAGGTGATCCTCGACGGCGGCGAATGCCAGATCGGCCTGGAGTCGACCATCGTTGCCTTTGAGGGCGCGAGCGTCAGATTGCTGCGACCGGGAGCGGTTACCGCCAGCCAGCTCCGGCAGGTCGTCGGTGAGTTGCAGATTGGTGCCAACCTCGAGTCCCCACGGGTACCCGGCGATGCACGCTCGCATTACGCGCCTGTGACGCCGATGACCATCATTCCGGCAGGAGAGATCGACGCGCACGCCGCATCACTGTCGGAAGGCGGGCGTCGCGTGGCCGTGCTCGCGCAACGCCTGCCTCTCAAGGCACACAAGTACGTAACGTGGGTCAACGCGGGCCGCCGGCCGGAGCAGTACGGACATGATCTGTACGCAAATCTACGGACGCTCGACAAGGCGGGTTGCCAGCAGATCCTCGTGCAGGATGTTCCGGAGGGCGAGCGCTGGGATGCGATCCGCGACCGTCTGCTGCGCGCAGCCTCCAGCGTGAGTGCGGGCGACGACAGTGGTGTGATGGCCGTGCTCCCTTGATGAAGCATCGCGTACGGCGCACGCCATTCATCGATCCCTTTCAGCCTGCAGAGATCCGACGCCTGGTGCGGGAGTTCGGCTCGCCGCTGCTCGTACTGGACTGCCAGCGAGTGCGCGCGCAGTTCAGAAAGCTGCGTAAGGCGCTCCCGGGTGTTGATCTGCACTATGCGCTGAAGCCCATGCCGCATGCCGCTGTCGTGCAGACGGTGCTGGCCGAAGGCGGCTTCCTCGATCTCGCCACGACCGGAGAGGTGCAGCTGGTCGAGCGGCTGGGTGTGTCTCCCGAGCAGTGCATCCATACACATCCCATCAAACGCGATCAGGACATCCGCAACGCGGTCACCTTCGGCGTCAGGACCTTCGTGGCGGACAATCCCGACGAGGTGCGCAAGTTTGCGCGGTATACCGACCGTGCGGAGCTGTTGTTGCGCGTGTCGTTCAGGTCGCCGGGCGCGATGTGCGACCTGTCGCGCAAGTTCGGTTGCGATCCGGAAGACCTGCTCGCGCTGGCACGGCTCGCTGCCGACCTGGGGATCGAAGTTCGTGGGCTGTCATTCCATGTCGGCTCCCAGGCCGTGGACTCGGCCAAGCACGTGGAGGCCATTCAGGCCTGCGCCAGGCTCATGGCGGCAGCGCGCAAGGAAAAACTCGGGCGCTTCGACACGCTCGACATCGGTGGGGGCTTTCCGATCGATTACGGCCAGCCGGTACAGGATATCGGACGCTTCTGCGCACCCCTGCGCGCCGCTCTTGCCAGCGTTCCGAAGCGGGTGCGCATCATTGCCGAGCCGGGTCGCTACATCATTGGTCCGGCCGCGATCGGCGTCGCCTCCGTCATGGGCCGCGCCCGCCGTGAGGGTCACTGGTGGTATTACCTGGATGATGGCCTCTACGGTTCCTATAGCGGGCAGCTCTACGATCACGCGCGCTATCCCGTTGAGCCGCTCCGTGAGAACGGCGAGCGGCTGCCCTCGGTGCTCGCCGGACCGACCTGCGACAGCATCGATGTCATCGCCGAGAACCTCATGCTCCCGGAGCTCAAAGCGGGCGACCTGATCATCGGGCGCGCGATGGGCGCCTATACGTGGGCGAGCGCGTCGGAGTTCAATTTCTTTCCCAAGGCAACGGTCGTGACCGTCAACATGCAGGCCGGGGATGCGGGACAGGTGCTTGAGACGCCCTGAGAAGGGGCGTGGGGAGTGCAGTCGGCGCGAGCTCCTGCGGGCAGTGCTGGGGATCGCGGGGGCTCTGCCCATGGGCGCTGCCGTCCCGAGCCGGGCTGGCGGTGCAGATCGAGCTGATGACGTGGGAGCGGCGGCCGGCGCCGATTCGGCGCGCAGCGCGGCCGCAGAGCGCTGGATCGAGCTGCGCAACATCCACACGCATGAGGTTCTGCGCACTGAATTCGAGGACGAGCATGGCTTTTTGCCCGCGGCGCTGGCGAAGCTGCAGCACCTGTTGCGTGACTACCGGAGCGGTGAAGAGCACGCGATGGATCCTCGGCTGTACGTCCAGCTGAGCGAGCTGGCCGCGTCGGCCGGCGTACCCCCTATCTACGAGGTGATCTCCGGCTACCGCTCACCCGCAACCAATGCCATGCTGCACTCGACCGGGCATGCGGTTTCCGAGCACAGCCTGCACATGCAGGGGCGTGCCATCGATGTCCGCCTGCGCGGCTACAATCTGGCTGAGTTGCGTGACCTGGCGCTCGCCGCCCGGCGCGGTGGAGTCGGATACTACCCGCGCTCGAATTTCATCCACGTCGACACCGGCCGGGTGCGGCAGTGGCAAGAAAAATGATCCTGGGCGCAGGTTTGGGGGGGTGTGCGGTTGATTCACAACATCGTATTCGATATCGGGCGGGTGCTGGTGGAGCTGAACCCGCAACCGATCATCGACTTCCTGACGGAGCATGGGGCCCAGATTGCAGACATCGACGCGCTCTGCACCCGTATCGTGATCGACGATCACGAATGCGGCCGGCTCGACGGCAATGGCCTGCTGGCGCGCATGGCGGCACTCGCCGAGCGCTCCCCCGCGCTCGAGCACCTGCAGGCGAAATGGGTCGACATGTTCCACCTTCAGCCGTCCATGGTGAACTTGGCCCATCGGCTCAGCGAGCACTATCGAGTGTATCTGATGTCCAACGTGGGCGACCTTCACTGGGCCCACCTGTCGCGCGAGTACAGCATCCACCGTATTGGTCACGGTGTTGTGCTCTCGTACCTGGCCGGGGTGATGAAGCCGCACGCGGGGATCTACATGGAAGCCGAGCGCCGTTTCGGTCTCACACCTGCCCAGACCGTGTTCATCGATGACCGTGCGGAGAACGTCAGCGCCGCGCGGGCGCGCGGCTGGCATGGCATCGTCCACAGCGGCTACTCGCCGACCGTTGCCGCGCTGCGCGCGCTGAGGGTGGATTGCTGACTTCCGGCTGCCTCAGGAGGGCGGTATGCCCGCTGTAGTCCCGACGACGCTGCTGTTGATCGGGTCGAACGTTTTCATGACGTTCGCCTGGTATGCGCACCTCAAGAACCTCTCGGGGCGGCCCTGGTTCGTGGCCGCGCTCGCGAGCTGGGGGATTGCGCTGTTCGAGTATCTGCTGCAGGTGCCTGCCAATCGCATCGGCTATACCCAGCTGTCCCTCGGACAGCTGAAGATCCTGCAGGAGTGCATTACCCTCACGGTGTTCGTGCCGTTTGCGGTGTTCTACATGCACAAGCCGTTCAAGCTGGATTACTTGTGGGCGGGTTTGTGTATTCTGGGCGCGGTCTACTTCGTGTTCCGCTCATCCGAGGTCGCATGAAGAACGAGCCGCTGCTGGAGCCGGAGACGCCCATCCACCGCCAGGTGAGCGATGCCCGCGAGGGACGCGAGCCCAGGGTCATTGCCCGGTTGTTTTCGGGCTGGGCGCTGTTCGGGGAGCGTCAGTTCGTGCGCGGCTACGTGCTGCTGATGCCCGAT
>CAZLYG010000176.1:0-2168 GCA_964563075.1 uncultured Steroidobacteraceae bacterium
CGCGATGTCGTCGTCCAGCTCGCAGTTCTGCAGCCTCTGTGCCGCCGCCGATTCCACCACGGCGGACTGGATCTGATGCAGATGCAGATCCAGCTCGTTCAGCCAGCCCGCATCCGCCTCTGGAAGGGTTACCTGTGCGGGACTCCTCATGGCGGCTCACTCCCTTAAGCTCTGCTGCAAGGCGCACCCTAGGACACTTTAGTACGAGTCGTCAACACTTATGTGCTGTAACTTGGCTCCGCAGGACCTGGACGCTACATTTGTAGTGGACCTGGAAGGAGCCCTATGACGGAGCGACGCGAGAAACAGGCACGGGGCGGCTTCGCGACCCGTTTGCGGTCCGTGGTCGAAGCACATGGAAGTACGAACGGCATTGCCAAGGCGATCGACCGTTCCGAGGGCGCGGTGCGCAAGTGGCTGCGTGGCGAATCGGAGCCGAACGTCACCGACCTGCGTTCCCTGTGCGAGGAGACTCACACCAGTATCGAGTGGCTGGTGACCGGCCGCGGGCGCCGCGAAACCCCGAGCTCGGCGCTACAGGAGACACCCATTCCTCCCTATGAGGGCTCAGGTCACGACACCCTGGATTATCCGCTGCTCGAAGCCATCATGGACGCCGTCGATGTTGAGTTGCGCAGCGCCGGTCTCGAGTTGCCCTCGACCAAGAAGTCGATGCTCGTGGTAACCCTGTACGACATGTGCCATGCCCGTAAGGAAGTCGATCGCGATGCGGTGGCACGTCTGGTGAGGCTGGCCGGCTGATGCAGGCCACCTCACGCATCGCTTTCGTGGCGGGTCGGTCCTGGGCCGGCTGGTGGCAACGCTATCTGGTCGGGCTGGGCCTGACCGGCCTTGCGCTGCTGGCGAGCCTCGCGATGCAGGCCGTGACGGGTGGACGCGTGCTGATCATGCCGTTTTTCCCGGCGATGATCGCTGTAGCGCTGTATGCAGGTGTCGGCCCAGGAGTCATGTGCACTGCCATCACGATACTGGTGGCTTTCACGTCCTGGCGCGGCGGCTGGGGAGCCAATGCGAACCTGCGCGTCTCCGACGCCTGGGCACTGTTGATGTTCGTGCTATCGGCCACCCTGATCATGATCATTGCCGCACGCCTGCGCCAGATCGAGCAGCGCAGAGCGGAGTTGCTCGCGCTGGAGCGGCAGGCGCGGGAGGAAGCCGAGCGCGCCGGTCGCATGAAGGATGAATTTCTCGCCACACTCTCACACGAGCTGCGCAATCCCCTGAGTGCCATCGTCGGGTGGGCGCAGGTGCTGCATACGCAGCCTCTGCCCCCTCAGGTCGTGAAAGGGCTGGAGGTGATCGAGCGCAATGCGCGTGCACAGACGCGGATCGTCGATGACCTGCTGGACATGAGCCGCATGGCGGCGGGCATGGCACGGCTGGATATCCGCAACGTCGATCTGCAGAAAATCGTGGATGCGGCGATCCTGCCCATCCAGCCTGCCGCGCACTCCAAGGGCATCAAGATCGACCGGGTCGCCGGCGCCTCGGGGATCACCAGCTGCGACCCGGAGCGCCTGCAACAGGTGATTGCCAACCTGCTCACCAATGCCGTGAAATTCACCCCGGAAGGCGGCTGGATCGAGATCCGGGTGGAGCATCGCCCGCCCCATGCGGAGATTGCCGTGCGCGACAGCGGCATCGGCATCGATCCGGCGTTCCTGCCCTTCGTGTTCGACAGGTTCCGCCAGGCCGACCCCTCGATCACTCGCCAGCACTCCGGGCTCGGTCTCGGCCTTTCGATCTGCAAGCAGCTGGTCGAGCTGCATGGAGGCACGATTCGCGCCGCCAGCGATGGCACGGGCAAGGGCTCCACGTTCACCATCCGCTTGCCCGTGAGCGATGTGCCTATCGAGCCGAGCGCCTGACCACGACGATATCGATACTCTCGGATTGCGGATCGAAGAGGATCTGCGCCTCACCCCGCTCCAGCTGACGCACGACATGGGAGACTTTGGCTGCAAGGGAGACTTCCCTTTCGCCATAGTCGGTACCTTCCCGCAGCACGAACGACTCAACGACACTGCGCAGCAGATCCGAGCTCAGCTGCGTGTGCGGCACGACCACGGGCTCGCTCGTATCGGGAGAATCAGTCATCTCGACTGGCCCGTATTGGGCGGTCGCACGATGTTGGTGGCGAGCCACTT
>CAZLYG010000176.1:2178-2524 GCA_964563075.1 uncultured Steroidobacteraceae bacterium
CGAAGGCGTTGCGGTCCGCCTGCGTGAGCGGCGGCGGACCGCCGATCTGCTCGCCGCTCGAGCGCATCGTCTCCATGAAGTCGCGCATGGTGAGAACGCCGCGGATGGTGTCAGGTGAGTAGCGCTCGCCTCGCGGGTTGAGTGCTGCGGCTCCCTTGGCGATGACGTCCGCCGCCAACGGAATATCCGCGGTGATCACGAGGTCCCCCGGGAGCACGTTCTTGACGATCTCCGCGTCAGCGACGTCGAAGCCGGCGGCGACCTGCATGACCCGCAAGCTCGGGATCCGCGGGATGCGCAGGATCTGGTTGGCCACCAGAGTCACGCTGACTCCGGTACGCTCGGC
>CAZLYG010000176.1:2534-9726 GCA_964563075.1 uncultured Steroidobacteraceae bacterium
GTTCGGACCGGCGTCTGCATCCACCCAGATAGGGGGTGCCGTCACAACCAGCCTTGCCGCTGCGAAATCAACTACCCCTCGGTGGATGATACGCGCGCTGTGGCGGCGGCGCGCCCCGCGCCGCCGCCACAGCCTGAGTATCAGCCCCCGAGCATTAGCCCAAGGACCGACCGTGGGCTATATGGGAGGAGGGGTCCCCTCCCTTGTACTGGCCTTCGAACCTGTGCTATTACTGCTCGCATGTTGCCAAGCACCCGTTCGTACTTTGCGTACTTTTACTGGCCACTCTCCGTGGGCGGTAGACGGGCTGTGCCTGGCTGAAGTGTAACGACAGCATCAACCCGAGAAACCGCCAGACCCCTGGCGGTTTTTTTTCGCCAGTGGCCTTACATCTCCGGAGCCGCCACTGTGAACAACATGCGCACCGACGACTTACGCATTCGCGACATCAGGGAGCTCACGACGCCGGAGGAAGTGGCGCGCGAGAGCCCCTGCACTCCGATCGCCTCGGCAACGGTCAGCGACGCTCGCCAATCACTGCATCGGATCCTCCATGGCGCGGATGACCGGCTGGCCGTGGTGATCGGGCCGTGCTCCATTCATGATATCGACTCGGCCATGGAGTACGCGCGCCGCCTCCGGGAGCAGCGCGAGCGGCTGAAGGACACGCTGGAGATCGTGATGCGCGTCTATTTTGAGAAACCGCGCACGACCGTGGGTTGGAAGGGACTCATCAACGACCCGGGCCTCGATGGCAGCTTTCAGATCAATCGCGGACTGCGACTGGCACGCAGCCTGCTGCACAACATCAATCAGCTGGGCTTGCCTGCAGGATGCGAGTTCCTCGACATGATCACGCCGCAGTACATCGCAGACCTGGTGTCCTGGGGTGCGATCGGAGCGCGCACGACCGAGAGTCAGGTGCATCGTGAGCTCGCCTCGGGGCTGTCCTGTCCCGTGGGGTTCAAGAACGGCACGGACGGCAATGTCAGGATTGCCGTTGACGCCGTGCAGGCAGCGGCACAGGTGCATCATTTCCTGGCAGTCACCAAGCAAGGCCGCACGGCCATCGCCACCACCGCCGGTAATTCCGACTGCCACGTCATCCTGCGCGGCGGCAAGACTCCCAACTACGACGCGGCGAGCATCGCGGGGGCGTGGAAGACACTCACCGCTGCAGGCTTGTCGACTTGTCTGATGATCGATGCCAGCCACGGCAACAGCAGCAAGCGGCCCGAGAATCAGCCCGCGGTCATCGAGGACATCGCTACTCAGATGGAGGCCGGCGACTCACGCATAGGGGGGGTCATGATCGAGAGTCACCTCGTGGCCGGCCGGCAGGATCTGGTGGCGGGAAAGCCTCTGGTGTACGGCCAGAGCATCACCGATGGTTGCATCGATTGGGAGACGTCGGTGCCGGTGCTCGAGCGCCTGGCTAAAGCGGTCGAGAGGCGCAGGCACGCTCGACGGCAGATGGCGACCGGGAGCTGAAGCCCAGTCCGGAATACCAATCCGAGATATCAACCCGAGATATGCACCGGGGCACACGCCTGCTCGTGCTGCTGGTAGCCACGGTCGCACTGCCACTCGTGGCCGGAGAAATCCAGGTGGGCGTTGGCAGGCACGTGCAACGGCAAACAAGCATCGTTGCCGCTGTTCATGCTGAATCCCCGGTTGCATTCCCAGCGATCGCCGGAAGCGGCCAGGTGAGCGTTGGCGGGCACGTTGACCGCCACGCATTGCGAGCCTGAGACCCGATAGCCCCGGTCGCACGCCCAGCCCGTGTCGTATTGCTGATAAGTCGCATACCCATGGGCAGGCACGACGACGGCATCGCAGCTCTGTCCGTCCGCCCGGTAGCCCAGATCGCACTCCCAGGAATCTCCGTCGTCGCTGAGATGCCCGTGTGCAGGTACCGCGATGCGCGCACACGTCGTGTTGCCCTGCTTGACGTACCCGCGCAAGCAGGCCCAGTCGTCACCACTCGCCATCAGGTAGCCGTGCATGGGTACCTGAATGGCCCGACAGCTCTGACCTTCGGCGCGATAGCCTCGATCGCAGTCCCATCCGCGCATATCGGAGAACGGCGACAGATGTGCATGAGGCGGCAACGTGATCGCCAGGCACTGATCGTGATCCCGGCGATAGCCGCGCTCGCAGGCCCAATCGTCGCCGGTGTCATCGAGGAAGGCGTGCGCCGGCACCGCAACCTGGACGCACGAGTTGAACTCCTGTGTGTAGCCGCGATCGCACTCCCATCCCGACCCGAAGTCGCTGGGGTGTGCGTGCGCAGGAGTCGCGGCTTGCGAGATCTGCGGCAGCGTGAACCCACCTAGCAGCACACCGAGGACGAGACTGACCCGGCTGGCGCAGTGGCGCCTGGACTCGTCGGCGATCATACGAAGTTCTCCCGTCAGGCCATCAAGGCACGCAGATCCCCACAGTTCTGCCGCGACGCAGCATCCGGCTCCGCAGATGATGGACAGCGGCGGCGGCCGGAAGTGCCCACCCGGAATCGCCGTGGAACCCGGTGCCCGGCCAATCCATTTGTCGCAAGGTTGCGCCACTTCCGCTACATATTGTAGCGTATAAGCCTTGGAGAACAGGATCGGAGGTCGGAGTGAACAGAATTCGCTGGATGGGCGCCGCGGTCGCCGCGTGCTGCGCGGCTGGGATGCTGGCTGCGTGCAGCTCGCCAACTCAGGATTTTCAGAAGGCCAGCGCGGCGAACACCATCGCCGCCTACCAGGACTTCATCAAGCAGCATCCGAACACCGATCTGGCCGTACAGGCGCAGAGCCGGGTGAATGCGCTGCAGGACGATCAGGCGTGGGCGGACGCCCAGCAAGCCAACACGCTGGAGGCTTACCAGAAGTATCTGCAGGCTCAGCCGAGCGGCATGCATTCTGCGGACGCCCGCGACAAGATCACGGGTTTCGAGCGAGCCGATGCGTGGAAGACGGCGCAAGCGGCGAACACGCCGGCGGCTATCCAGGCATTCCTGCAGAAATATCCGACGGGGCCGGAAGCGGACCAGGCGAATGCCCGGTTGAAAGTGCTGCAGACCGAGCAGTACCGGGTCCAGGTCGCCAGCTTCAAGGCGAAGAAGGATGCCGACGCGGCGCGCACGAAGCTCGAGGCCAAGTACGGCAAGGTGCTGCACGACGTCGTCGTGGTTCCGCCGACCGCCGCTGAGAAGCTCACCACGATCCGCTCGGGGCCGATGACGCGGCAGGACGCGGAGAGCGCCTGCGGGACCCTCAAGAAGGAGCATCAGCACTGCCAGGTGGTCAAGGGCTGAGGCTTGCTCGAGTGCCGGGGGGCTGATCCCATGCCCGCCCGACAGAGGCGATCGCAGCAGGAGCCTCCCGCAGCGATCGCCTCGTTTTCTACGGCGCCACCATGCGCAGCACGTAGGCGACCACTTCGCGAGTCATCCGCCGGGTGACCGCGGCATGCCCGAATAGCGTCCTGTAGTAGAAAGGCCCCGTCAGCATATCGAGCACCAGCTCGATATCCAGATCGGCCCGGACCTCCCGGCGCGCCCTCGCCCTGGCGAACGCCTCCCGCATCGACTTGCGACGCGCCGCCAGGACCTCCTCCCGGATGGTCTGCGCAAGTTGCGGATCCTGCGACATGTCGGCGACCAGACCCGCCAGAGCCTGTCCGAGGGGACCGGCGAAACCGCTCAGTAATGTACCGACCGCGGCCTCCAGATCCTCGCGAAGGCCGCCAGTATCGGCCGCGGGGTTGTCACCCAGCTCGCTCAGAACCGCGTAAGCCACCAGATGGCGCTTGCTCGGCCAACGACGATAGATGCTCGTCCGCGCCCGCTTCACTTTGCGGGCGATACCGTCGATCGTGACCGCGCGATAGCCCTTGCTGCGCAGGACGCTGAGCACGGCACTCACGACTTCCGTATCGATACGCTCGTCTCGCGGCCGGCCCAGGCAGGGTTCGGTCGCGACCTGGCCCGCCAGGGAGACAAGCGCTTTTCGGCCTGCTTTCATCGCAACACTCCTTACGGAGGAAGGATTGGATGTTACTGGCGCGCCGGCTCGGGGTCACGAGGGGACGGTGCCTCGGCGAGCTCGCGTTGGCGGGGGCTCTCCATCGCAGCGCGGTGATCGCGAGCGATGAAGCTGTACATCGTCGGGAGCACGAACAGCGTGAACAAGGTGCCCACGAGCATCCCCGTCGCCACCACGATGCCGATGGCGAAACGGCTGGCGGCACCGGCACCGGAGGCGAACACCAAGGGCACCAGACCGGCCACCATCGCCGCGGTGGTCATCAGAACCGGACGCATGCGTACGGCCGCTGCACGACGAATGGCGGACATCCGATCCATGCCCTGCTCGTGCTGCAGTTGATTGGCGAATGACACCATCAGGATGCCATGCTTGGAGATCAGGCCGATCAGGGTCACCAGCCCGATCTGCGTGTAGATATTCAATGTCGCGTACTGCAGATACAGGGGCACCAGCGCACCGCACACGGCCAGCGGTACGGTGACGAGGATCACCAACGGATCGCGGAAGCTCTCGAATTGTGCCGCGAGCACCAGGAAGATCACCACCAGCGCATAGATGAAGGAGACGGTGAGCCGATCGCCTTCGGTGACGTACTGGCGGCTCTCGCCCAGCCAGTCGAGCGTGGCGCCGGGATCCAGAGGTTGTGACTTCAGGAACTGGACGGCGCGCCCCATCGTCACTCCTGGAGCGAGGATCGCCGAGAGCGTCGCGGAGTTCATCTGGTTGAACTGCGGCAGCTGGTTGGCCTGCGGGCGCATGCTGATCCTGACTACTGTGTTCAGGGGCAACAGCGCGCCGCTCGCCGCCTTTACGTAGAACCGGCCGAGCTCATCCGGCGTGTCGCGTGCGGCCTGCGGCACCTGAGTGATCACGTCGTAGGAGCGGTCGTGCCAGTTGAACCGCGTGATGTAGTTCTCGCCGACCATGATGGCCAGCGTGTTGGCAATCTCATCCATGCTGACGCCCAGCTCGCCGGCCTTCGCCCTGTCGATCGTGAGCCGGGCTTCCGGACTGTCGAAGGCCAGGTCGCTATCCACATAGGCAAACAAGCCGCTGTTGCGCGCGGCTGCCTTGATGCGCTCCATCGACGTGTAGAGCGCCGGGAAATCCTGCGGCGAGCGGATGACCATCTGCACCGGCAGGCCACTGCTCGCCGCCGGGAGCGCCGAGCCCTGGTAGGCGCTCACCCGTACATCCGTCAGCGCCGCTCCGCGAGCGTTGATCTCCGCCTGCACCTGCGCGGCCGAGCGCTTGCGATCGGCCCAGTTCTTCAGGTTGATGCCGCCTGAACCGCTGCCGAGGGAATCCCCGCCCGTGCTGAACCAGCTGGAGGTGTATTCCGGCTCGCTGCTCATCAGATCCACGGCCTCGTGCGCGGCGCGAATTCCGTAGTCGACATTCGAGTACTGCGGCGCTTTGGTCTGAACGTAGATGGTGCCGGTATCCTCCGGCGGCGAGAGCTCGCGTTGCGCTCCTGTGAAGAGAACGACGATAGCGCCGAGCACACCCACACCGACCATCAATACGGCCGGGCGCGCGGCGAGCGTCATGTCCAGCCAGCGCGAGTACCCCGCCGTCAAACTCGAGATGCGATGCTCTATGGACCGCGCCAGTCGCCCTTCGCTCACCCGGTCGTTCAGCAGCCAGGAGCTCATCATCGGCGACAGCGTCAGCGCGATGACCCCTGACACGACGACGGCGCCGGCCAGGGTGAATGCGAACTCGCGGAACAACGCGCCGGTCAGTCCACCCATGAGGCCTATAGGCGTGTAGACCGCCGCGAGCGTCAGCGTCATTGCAATCACGGGGCTGAAGATCTCACGCGCACCGACCAGCGCCGCGCGGATCGGTGAGAGACCCTCTTCGATGTGACGGTGGATGTTCTCCACCACCACGATGGCGTCGTCCACGACGAGGCCCGTCGCCAGCACCATGGCGAGCAGTGTCAGCAGATTGAGCGAGAATCCGGCCGCCAGCATCAGAGCCGCCGTGCCGATCAGCGACAGCGGAATGGTGATCACCGGAATCACGACCGCCCGCAGGCTGCCGAGGAACAGGAAGATCACGACGATCACGATCGCCACCGCCTCGATCAGGGTGCGAATCACCTCCTCGATGGACGCGTTGACGAAGAACGCGATGTCGTATTTGCTGGTGACCTCCAGGCCCGGAGGCGCGGCCCGCTGTATCTGCGGCAGCAGCGCCTTGACGTGCTTGACGATCTCGAGTGGATTGCCGTCAGGCGTCGGCGAGATGGCGAGCGTCACCGAGCGGTGGCCGTTACTGAGCTGGAGGCTGTCGTAGGTCTGGGCACCCAGCTCCACCGTTGCGACATCGCCCAAAGTCACCACCGCGTTCCCCTGACGCTTGATGACCATGTTGCGGAAGCCCTCGACGCCGGTCACATCGGTGGAGGCCGTGATATTGATCGCCGTGTCCGCTCCTTTGAGCTGACCGGGAGCGGCCTGCACGTTGTTGGCTTTGAGCGCCGCGGAGACATCGGTTGCGGACAATCCGCGCGCGGCCAGTTTCATCGGATCGACCCACACCCGCATCGCCATCATCAGTCCGGCGTGCATGTCGGCGGAGGCAACTCCGGGCACCGAGGCGATCAGCGGCTGCGCGAAGCGGCTGACGAATTCAGCCATCTGCGAGGAGCTGAGCGTGTCACTGACAAAACCGACGTACTGTACGGCCGTCGTGCCATCGGTGATCTTCGAGACGACCGGGTCCTCGGCTCCGGGCGGCAGCAGATACTTCACCTGCTGCACCTTCGCCAGGATCTCGGTCATTGACCGGTTGCTGTCGGCGTTGAGAACCAGCTTTGCCTTGATCTCCGTTCGGCCCGCCGCGGATACCGCGGTGAGATACTCAATTCCGCTCGCCGTCGCCACCGCCTGTGAGATGGGAGTGGTCACGAATCCCTGCATCACCGCTTCGGTGGCACCGGGGTAGCTCACATCGATGACGATGGTGGCGCTCTGCATGAACGGGTACTGGCGTACCGGGAGCAGGAACACCGCGCTCAGGCCCACCAGCAGAATGAGCAGGCTCAGCACTATCGAGAGGATGGGCCTGCGAATGAAGCGATCGGTGAACGCCATGGCGCTCAGTGCCCGGTGTTCGAGATCAGATGCTCTACGCGGACGGGGGTCCCG
>CAZLYG010000177.1:0-2280 GCA_964563075.1 uncultured Steroidobacteraceae bacterium
ACCTCAGCGGCGCCGCGGCTCTGCGCGATGTCGAGACCAACACGCTGCAGGCGGGAATCGATCAGGTGTCCATCGCCAGGCCGATTACCAAGTGGGCGCACCAGATAACGACCGTGCAGCAGATTCCGCGGCTCCTCGCCCAGGCGGTGCGCATCGCCACTTCAGGACCCACGGGCCCAGTGCTCCTCGATCTTCCCTCGGACGTACTGGGTGCCCAGGTCGAGGAAATGGCGATTCCCGAGCCGATTGCCCTGTCGCCGATCGCACCCGGCCAGGAAGCCGTCACTCGCGCGCTGCAGCTGCTCCGCGAGGCCCGGCGTCCCGTCATCATGGCTGGAGTCGGCGCATGGCAATCCGCGTGTGAGCGCGAGCTGCGCGAATTCGCCGAGAGCACAGGCATCCCCGTATTCTCGGACTTCCAGGCGCATGGGCTGCTGCCGAGCGATCATCCGCTGTACGGCGGAACGTTCCACAAAATGGCCGACCTGACGGGCGCCGAGCGTCCCGATGTCGTTCTGGCTCTCGGAGTGCGCTTCGGCCTGTTCACGCTCGGCTCCTCCGATCGCCTCGTACCGAGCGCCGCACAGGTCATCCACGTGGAGATCGATCCCAAGGAGATCGGGCGTCTGCGCGGCGTAGCCCTTGGAGTGGTCGCCGACAGCCGCGAGATGCTTCGCGCTCTGCTCGCTGCCAAACAGGAGTGGCCGGATCACAAGGATTGGAGCGAGAGGATCCGCACCCTGAAGCGCACTCGCCTGCAGGCTCAGGCCCGGGAAACGGCGCGCTCGGCGCCCCCCATTCATCCCTACCAGGCGGTGGCCGCCCTCGTGGACGGCATCGATTCCAACACGACGGTCGTGGCCGACGGCGCGGAGACCTATCACTGGCTGAACGAAGTGATCCGGCAGTCCCGGCCGGGCAGCTACATCACCCATGGATTCCTGGGAGCCGTCGGCTTTGGCATGGGTCTCGCGCTCGGTGCACAGACTGCGGATCCGCAGCGCCGCGTGCTCTGTCTGGTCGGTGATGGCGCATTCGGCTTCACCATGGCCGAGCTCGACACGATGGCCAGGCATCGCCTGCCGATCGTCGTGATGATCATGAACAACCGCAGCTGGGCCGCATCACAACATTTTCAGGAGATCGTCTCCGGAGCCGAGCGGGTCACCGGAACGCGACTCTCGGATGCGCGCTATCACGATGTAGCGACGGCGCTCGGCTGCCACGCCCAGCACGTTACACGCATCGAGGACTTGCGCCCCGCGCTGAAGGCCGCATTCGACAGCGGCAAACCAGCCTGCCTGAACGTAGAGGTCGACCTCGCTCCATTGCCTCCTGAGCTGCACCTGCTCATGGCGCGGCACTCCTAGGGTGCGCGCAGCGGACCGCGAGCACGCCGCCCAAATCGGCTTGCGGCGGCCTCGGCTCCGCGAACTAGGAGGCGCGTCGCGGGGGTGGCGCCTCAGTGGCTGGAGCGTCGGTTTCCAGCCGCGCGCTGGCATCGTCCAGCAACTTCACGGCGTCGCTGTTGAGCTGCAGGGTCACCCCTGACATCAGCTCATTGAGCTGCTCGATGCTCGTGGCGCTGGCGATCGGCGCAGTGACTCCTTTGGCAATGAGCCATGCCAGCGACACCTGGGCCGGTGTCGCGTGCAGCTCGCGCGATATCTGGTCGAGGGCGCCCAGAATCCGCTTGCCGCGGTCATTGAGCATGTCCTTCACCCGATAGGCGCGCGGACTGCCCTTGAGATCGCTCTCCTGCCGGTATTTGCCTGTCAGAAACCCGCTTGCCAGCGAAAAGTAGGGAATGACCCCGAGGCCTTCAGTGCGGCAGTAATCCGCCAGCTCGCCTTCGAACTTGTCGCGGTCATACAGGTTGTACCAGGGCTGCAGACTTTCGTAACGCGGATAGCCGCCACTGGCGCTGATGCGTCGCGATTCGGCAAGCCGCGCGGCCGTGAAGTTGGATGCGCCGATGACACGCACCTTGCCCTCGCGGATCAGCTGTGCATACGCCTCGAGCGTCTCATCGATCGGCGTCTGCGGATCGTCACGATGCGACTGGTAGAGATCGATGTACTCGGTGTTGAGTCGCTGCAGCGAGCGCTCCACGGCCCGCAGGATGTAGGCCTTGGAAAGGCCGGACTCCCCCGGCGCCATTTCAACACCGACCTTCGTTGCAATGATCACGCGGTCGCGCACATGCCGCCGCCGCAGCCAGTTGCCGATGACGGTCTCGGACTCGCCTCCCTTGTGACCGGGCACCCACAGCGAATACGC
>CAZLYG010000177.1:2290-9704 GCA_964563075.1 uncultured Steroidobacteraceae bacterium
TGTCGATGAAATTGAAGCCGGCGGCGATGAACGCATCGAGCAGCCGCAGCGAGGTCGGCTCGTCCGCCGTCCACCCGAAGACGTTGCCGCCGAGGGCCAACGGGGCGATCTCCAGTCCGGAGGCGCCGAGCTTGCGTTTGATCATGGAGACGCTCCGGAGATTTCAGGCGACGCGATCGGGAGGGGCCGCGCCGGCAAAAAAGCTATCCAGGTTGCGAGCAACGCGCATGCCCATCGCGGTGCGCGTTTCCAGAGTGGCGCTTCCCAGGTGCGGCAGGAGGACGACGTTCTCGAGCCGCAACAGCGCCTGGGGCACGCGCGGCTCCTGCTCGTACACGTCCAGCCCTGCGCCGGCGATCGTCCCGTTGCGCAAGGCGAGCGCGAGCGCCTCTTCGTCGACCACCTCACCCCGCGCGGTGTTGATCAGGAAGGCGCTCTTCTTCATCTGCGCCAGTCGGGGAGCATCGATGAGATGACGGTTGGCAGCCCCACCGGGGCAATGCAGCGAGACGAAGTCCGCGGCGCCGAGCAGCTCATCCAGCGACTTGCATCGTGAGGCTCCCGTCTGCGCCTCCACTTCCTGCGAGGCTCGCCGGGGCGAGAAATAGATCACCCGCATTCCAAAGCCCTGGTGCGCCATGCGAGCCGTCGCTTGCCCGATGCGGCCGAAGCCCACGAGTCCGAGCGTCCGGCCCGTCACCAGGGCGCCGAGATTGCGCATGGGACCCCATCCTGGCCAGGTTCCGGCGCGAATCTCCCGCTCGCCCGTGCCGGCGCCGCGCGCCACCATGAGCATCAGAGTGAGCGCAATCTCGGCGGTAGGCTCGGTGAGCACGTCCGGTGTGTTGGTAACAGCGATGCCCAGACGCTTGCAGGCCTCGAGATCGATGTGGCTCACGCCTACGCCGTAGTTGCCGATGATTTTCACCTTGCCGGCGCCAGCCTGCAGGATCTCGGCGGTGAGGCGATCCGTCACCGTCGGACACACGGCGTCGTGAGAGCTCAGCGCATCCCGCAGCTCCTGTGGGCCGGGAAGCACATCGCGCTCATTGAGCGTGACGTCGTAGCGGGATGCCAGATGTTGCTGTACTTCGGCTGGCCAGCGGCGGGTCAGCAGGATCTTGGGTTTCGGCATGGGGCAGGGAGTATAGCGCGCCGCCAGCGGCAGCGGCCCTAGTTGCGAGCCGCGCGCCGATACTCGCTGGGTGTGAGCCCGAAGTGATTGCGAAACACGCGCCCGAAATGCGTCAAGCTGTTGAAGCCATGGTCGAAGGCGATTTCCGTCACGAGCCGGGCGCGTACGGGCCTCGCCAGCAGCGCCCGGGCGCTCTCTTCGAGCCGCCGCCGCTGAATGTATTGCGTCACCGTTTCAGAAACCTGCGCGAACAGATGGTGCAGGTAGCGAGGCGTGATGCGGCACGCTTGCGCGATTCGCGTCGGGTCGAGACCGGGGTCGCGCAGGTGAGTCTCGATATAGCTCAGGATCCGTGCGCGATGGGCAGTCGCCAGGGATGCGTGCTCGTATTTGACGCGCGGTAGCGGCGAGTAAGCCGCTGCGATCAGATCCAACAGGGTGTATGAGAGCCGCGCGGTCACCGCTGGACGCCAGCTGTCCAGATTGGAGGCCCACAGGCTGCGGATAAAATCCGACAGCAGTCCACTCATGCCCCGGTTGCCGGGCATGCGGACTCCGAGGCCACTGTCGGGACAGGCAAGATAGCGCCGCAACACGCTGTCTGCGACGCCCAACACGAGCCTGCGCGCACTGCCCGGCAGGTTCATCTCGTACGGCAAGGTGCTGGAGCACAGCGTGAAGTCCCCCGGCAGCAGCCGGGCCTCGCGCTCGCTCTGCCGGTTGCAGCTAGTGCCCTCGAGCTGCAGCACCAGGAAGAACGTCGCTTCCTGCGAATGGGCCACCTGGGACAGCGTATGCCGGATCGTGGCCGGCGCGGAGCGCACTTCGGCGATGCGGAGCGCCCCGATCCGCGTGCGTGTGAGGCGTGCGGCGAACGTCGACACGTCCAGCGGGTCCGAAACGACCGGCGTGAACGTCTTGCACGCAATCTCGTTCCAGAATTCGAGCCGTCGGCCCGGCTCCACTCCATCCGTCGCAAATGTCTCGAATGCGCTCATAGCTCCGTAGGGGGATCCCGGCTCCCGGACCGCCGCCATATCATTGCACGCTCCGCGGCCGGAAAGCTCACGGCTCGCGGCAGATAGGCAACGGCTCACCGCTTCCCGCGATCCTCCGCGACCTGCTCGTGCGCGCGATGAATGACATACGCGCGAATGGTCTCGATCTCCTGAGCCGTCAGCGCCTGCGAGAAAGAGATCATGCCGTTGGCCTGCAGCACCCCGTCATGAACGATGCTCTGCCACGCGGCGGCATTCGACAGTGCAGCGGAGTACCGCAAGTCCGGCAGCACCCCGCTGCTGACCGCGCTGTCGCCATGGCAGACGTTGCAATAGGAGTGGTAGTGCGCCTTCCCCTGTGCGACCACCGCGGCCGCGGCAATCTCCGGCGGCGGCTCCAGCTTGCGCGGCGGCGCCTGCGGCGCCGGTGGCATCGTGTCCGTGCCGTTGAGCTTGAATGCCAACACTCGCGGGATATTCTGGTCGTTGCCCGCGTAGCCGCGCGCCAGCTCGCCCGCCGACAAGGGGAATGCGCCGCCCCACCCGAGCTCCACGACCACATACTGTTCGCCCGCAGCCTCATAAGTCACCGGCGGCGCCACGATGCCGGTATTCGTCTGCGTCGACCAGAGCAGCTTGCCGTCGTCTGCCTTGAAGGCCGCAAACGCGCCCGTAGCCATTCCCTCGAATACCAGGTTTCCCGCGGTCGCGAGCACGCCGCCATCCCAAGGCTTGTCCAGTGCATCGCTCCACAACGCGCGCTGTCCAGCCACGTCCCAGGCGACCAGCTTGCCCTTGAGCCCGCCCTTGATGCCGGCCACAGCCCGCGGATCATCAGGCAAGCTGCCGGCGTTGAAATCAACACCGGTGTTCCAGCCGAAGCTCCTGGGCTTGAAATGCCGATCGCCGATGTACACGAACCCGAGGTCATTCACGGGGATGTACATCACCCTCTTGGCCGCGTCGTACGACATCGGCATCCAGTTGTGCGCACCGCCCGGCCCCGGCAGCGCGGCCCACGGCTTGCCGGTCTCGCCGTAGCGCGCATGCGGATCCTCTGTGGGCCGACCGGTCCTGGCATCCAGCCGTGTGGCCCAGTTCACCTGAGCGTAAGGCCTGGCCGAGATGAATTCGCCGGTGGCGCGATCGAGGATGTAGAAAAAGCCGTCCTTGGGTGCCTGCAGCAGTACCTGGCGCATCTTGCCATCGATGGGCAGATCGGCCAGCACGATCTGCTGTACGGCCGAGTAGTCCCAACTCTCGCCAGGCGCTTCCTGAAAGTGCCACACGTACTCGCCCGTGTCGGGCCGCACCGCGATGATCGAGGCGATGAAGAGATTGTCGCCGCCGCCGGGACTGCGCACAGCGCGGTTCCACGGCGAGCCGTTGTCCGTTCCGAAGTACAACAGATCGAGCTTCGGATCGTAGGCCATCGCGTCCCACACCGTTCCTCCGCCGCCCATCCTCCAGGAGCTCGCATTCCAGGTAGGACGCGCCTTGCTCTCCAGGACCGCATCGGAGGGTGCGCCGTCGGCTTTGCCAGGCTCTCCCGGTACGGTGTAGAAGCGCCAGACGAGCTTGCCGCTCTCCGCATCGAAGGCGCTGATGAGTCCGCGCGTCTGGTACTCCGAGCCGGCACTGCCGATGATGACCTTCCCCTTCACGACTCGCGGTGCGCCGGTAATCGTGTAGGACTTGGAGTCATCGACCGCGGGCACCGACCAGACCGGCTTGCCGGTAGCGGCATCGAGTGCGATGAGACGACCGTCGATCGTGCCCAGGTAGACCTTGCCGTTCCAAACGGCGACACCGCGGTTGGCGACATCGCAGCACGCCTTGAACCCGGTCGCTCCCGGCACCGCCGGATCGAATGCCCAAAGCTGCTTGCCGGTCGCCGCAGCCAACGCAAGAACCTTGCTCCACGCCGTCGTGATGTACATGACGCCGTCGACGATCAGTGGCGTCGACTCCTGCGCACGGTGTGCGGCATCCAGGTCGACGTGCCAGGCAAGCTTCAGCTGCCCGACGTTATCCGCGTTGATATGCTTCAGCGGACTGAAGCGTTGCTCGTCATAGGTGCGGCCGTAGGTCAGCCAGTCCGCTGCGTCGCCGTCGGCACCGACCAGGCGAGCAGTGTCGACGGCTGCGACTTTCCGCGCCGCCGGCGGCGTGGACGGCGCGGCTACCGGTGTTGGCGTAGTGTTGGATCCACAGGCCGCCAGCAACGCGACCCAAGCACAGGCAATGAGGCTGGACGCCCCCAGGCGCGCTCTACGCATAAACCCCCTCGGCGCAGGCAGCCAGGCCGGCCGTCAGGTCCGGCCCGGCAAGTTGTTGTTCAACTCAGACGGCGATGCACACCGACTTCAGCTCGGTATACAGATCGATCACGGCGCGCCCATGCTCGCGGCCGAAGCCGGACTGCTTGAAGCCGCCGAAGGGCATGGCCGGATCGACGAAATTGTGGCAGTTCACCCACACGGTCCCCGCCTTGATCTTCGGCACCAGGCGGTGCACGGCGCTGATGTCCCGGGACCAGACGCTCGCACCGAGGCCGAACGGCGTGTCATTCGCCATGGCCACGATATCATCGAGATCCTCGAAGCGTTGTGCGACCAGCACCGGCCCGAAGATCTCCTCGCGAACCACGCGCATGTCCGGCCGAACGCTGGTGAGCACGGTGGGCTTGACGTAGAAGCCCGGTGAAGAGGGTGCATCGCCGCCGGTCACCACCTTCGCACCGTCCTTGCGACCGGAGTCGATGTACCCGAGCACGCGCTCCTGCTGCTCGCGCGAGACCAGCGGCCCCATCTGGGTCTGCGGATCCAGGCCCGGCCCGAGCCTGATCGATTGCGCCGCGGCACTGACACCCTCGAGCACCTGGTCGAACACCTTCTTGTGCGCAAACAGGCGGGTGCCCGCGCAGCACACCTGGCCGGCGTTGAAGAAGATCGCGTTGGCGGCGCCGCCGACCACCTGGCTCATGTCCGCGTCGGGCATGACGATGACCGGCGACTTGCCACCCAGCTCCAGCGAGACGCGCTTCAGGGTGTCGGTGGCAGACTTGTTGATCAGCTTGCCCACCGCAGTCGAGCCGGTGAAGGCCACTTTGTCCACACCCGGATGCGCCACCAGGGCCGCGCCGGTCGTCTCGCCCAGTCCGGTGAGGACGTTGACGACTCCGGGCGGGAAGCCGGCCTCGGCGATGAGCTCCGCCAGACGCAATGCCGTGAGCGGCGTCTGCTCGGCGGGTTTCAAGACCACCGTGCAGCCGGTCGCGAGCGCCGGTCCGAGCTTCCAGGCAGCCATGGAGAGCGGGAAGTTCCACGGAATGATCTGTGCCACGACACCGACGGGCTCGCGTGCCGTGTAAGTGTGGAACTTCACTCCCGGGGGTCCGTGGATCGAAGTCTCGAACGTCGAGCCCTCGATCTTGGTGGCCCAGCCGGCCATGTAACGGAAATAGTCGCGCGTGCCGGCCACGTCCACGACGGTGGCCATGAACTTGGTCTTACCGTTGTTGATGCTCTCGAGCTCGGCCAACTCGTCCATGTGCTTCTCGATCAGGTCCGAGAGCTTCCACAGCAGAGCCTGGCGATCGGCGGGCAGCAACTGCGGCCATGGGCCCGACTCGAAGGCGGCGCGTGCCGCGGCCACCGCGGCATTGACGTCAGCGGCATTGGCGTCGGCAACGGAAGCGATCTCGCGGCCCGTAGCCGGGTCGACCACGGAGATACGCTCCTTGGATTTCGGCTCGACCCATTCCCCGCCGATGAACAGGCGGGGGGCGCGTTTGAGGAACTTCGCAACGGCCGCCGACGGCTCCGGCTGCGAGGCGATCTGGGGTGAGGGGGCTATCGAGGCGTTCACGCTGGAACCTCCGGATGAATGAAGCCAATGAAGCCTGCCCGGGGGCCGGGCGGGCTCAACCTAAAAGGAGATAGTATTCGACCCATAGCGAATGGAACCATTCGCCAACGGAGGTAGCACGGGGGGTATTGCACCGCGCGGGCCGTTCCGTTTGACTAGACCTGAGACCGTACTTCAGTGAGGGGGAGCGGCGATGCCCGTGCTCGAATCGTTCTCGACGTCCGAAGTGCCGCTCACCCGGCGCCTGGACTACTGGAACGAGCTCACCGGAAATGCCTTCACTCCCCTGGTGAGCGATCCGCTCGACCGCCAGGGGTTTGCGGGTCGGCTGACCCGCACCCAGGTTGGCGATATCCGCCTGGCCGAGGCCCGGTCGGAGCCGGCGGTGGTGCACCATTCGCGGCAACACGTCGCCCGCGCTCGCGAAGCGCTCTACCTGCTTTGCCTGCAACTCGACGGTGTCAGCATCACCCGGCATCAGGGGCGTGAGTCCACGCTGCGTTACGGCGACTTCCATCTTCTGGACAGCTCGCGTCCCTACGAGCTGGCCTTCCAGCAATCCAATCGCATGCTGGTGCTCGCGATCCCGCAGCGCGACCTGGCGCGGCGCATGGCCAATCCCGAGACGGTGATCGGCCTGCCGATGTCGGGCCGCGCGGGGCTGCCCGGCCTGCTGTCATCGCTGCTGTGTGGATTCTGGGACCAGCGCTGCAGAGGCGAGTACCTTTCGCCGCGCTTCAGCGAGGGCCTGCTGGATCTCATCGCGAGCGCCTACGCCTCGGTAACGGGCGCCGGCACCGAGGAGTCATCGGTCGCAGTGGCGCGGCGCGAGCAGGTGCGCAGCTACATCGAGTCGCATCTGCATGACCCGACGCTCACGCCGGCGCGACTCGCAGCCGCCACGCACCTGTCAACCCGGCGCCTGCACCAACTCTTCGAGGCGAGTGGCGAGACTGTCGGTGCCTACATCCTGAGGCGCCGCCTGGAGGAGTGTGCGCGCGCGATTGCCGATCCCAGCCAACGCGGCCGCACGGTCACTGAAATCGCTTTCCTGCACGGCTTCAACAATGCCTCCCACTTCGGGCGGGTATTCAGAGAGCGTTTCGCTACGACCCCGAGCGAGTTTCGCAACAAGAACGCCCAGTCCTGAGCGTCCACAACGGGGAGAATGTGGGTCAGTCCCGAGGAAGCGCCGGCCGCTACCGCACAAGCTCCGTGCTGGTGTTGACTGCCCTCGCGGCAGTGGCTGCCACAGGAGCGGGCGCCGCTACGATCGGAGGCGACCTGACCGTCGTCACCGACTACATTTTCCGGGGTGTCTCCGAGAATGCCGGCCGGCCGGCCGGCCAGTTGGATCTGCATGTCGCCGACGATAGCGGCTGGTTCGCCGGGGTGTGGGCAACCACTCTGA
>CAZLYG010000178.1:0-9683 GCA_964563075.1 uncultured Steroidobacteraceae bacterium
AGTGCAATGCCCAGAAGCATAAGCGGCATCACCTGGACGGCTATTTCATTCGGCTTGCGGGCTCGGACCGGCATGGTCAGTCCTGACTCGGACGAAGGGGAAATCCAGTCCAGGCATTGAGCAGGCCAAGAGACTCGCGAACGACGTCAAGCCCATCGTGCGTGTGGCGCCACCAGTGCGCGCATCAGTAAGATCGGCGGGGCCGCCTTCCCAAGCGGTGAGCGTGTGGGCTGACTGGAGCTTGTATTGGCATCCCGATCCGTGCGAGCACTCCAACGGTGCCCTCGTGAGCCGGCCCGTCTGAGGTCATGTCTGTTAGCCGTCGCGGTGGTCTGCATCGCCGGCGCGATGCCGGCCCTGGCGCAGAGCGGCCCAGGCCCGACCGACAAGGGCCACGCCGATCAGGGCCAGGCCGACACGAACCGTGATCCGCCTCCTGCCGAGCACGACAGGTACTCGGGAGCCCCGTTGCCCCCGAGTACCCAGCATGTCATTCCGAGCCCGATCACGGACCGTTTCGCATTGCGCGGAACGTTCTTCGACTCCGCGGTCAGCACCAGTCTGCGTGTCGACAGCAAGAATACTGGACCCGGTACCCTCGTGAGCGCGGAGCGCGATCTGGGGCTGCGGGGTCGCGTGTATCAGGGCAGGGTGGAGATGTATATCCGGATGCGCGAGCGCAATCGCCTGCGCGTGGATTACTTCGAATCGGACCGGTCCGGAAGCAAGGCGCTGCAGATCCCGATCAACTTCGCCGATCAGTCCTTCCGCAAGGGCGATGTGGCCAATACCGAGCTCGATCTGCGCATGTTCGGGCTGACGTATACCTATTCCGTTCTCCGCTACGATCGTTTCGAGCTGGGGACCGGCATCGGCGTCTACCTGGTACAGGGTGATGCGCGCGGACAGGTTCCCGCACGGCAGCTGTCCCAGGAGGTTTCAGGCGTCGCGCCCGTGCCGACCGTGGCGCTCGATGGAACGGTGCGTATCTCCCGCCGCTTCGCCTTCGTGGCCCGCGGCCAGTACATGAATGGGAGCGCCAACAACTTCAATGGCTCGCTGGCGGACTATCACACCGACTTCCAGTACCGCTGGCGTCCCAACGTCGCCGTCGGCGCCGGCTACAGTCAGATGCGACTCTCACTCGAGGTGAACGGCGGCTCTTTCCCCGGGCTCGTGGCGCTCAATGTGCGCGGCCCGGAACTGTTTTTCCGCGTCAGTTACTGAAGCCGGCACAAGCCACTTTTTTGGCCGCTGCCTCGACTAAGCGGTTCCAACCAGTCCGCCCAGCGCGTGGGCCTGCGACGCGCACTTTCTCCAGGCACTGAGGGCCCGGGTCAACTCGCCCTGGGGCACCATCGCATCTTCGAGCAGCTCGAAATATTCGGTGCGCGCCAGCAAGGTAGCCGCCACCGACGCACAGTACTGATTCTCGAGCCAAAGAGAGAGATTTTCTGTTCGCTGCACGTTGCTCGCCCTCATCGGTGATCTCCCCTTTGTTCTATGTAGACCGTATTGCAATCGCCGTGCCACCGCCGCAATTCGCTCGAATGGGCTGTCGAGCTCCTCCGGCGGCGGCGCGGCCGCGACAACGCCTCCGTCACGCGCATGCTGCGCCTTGTGAGCCTCTCTGAGGCCCTCTGCGGGCCGCAAATCGAACGCGGATGCCGAACGGATGTGCGCGTTCCGGGGCATGCCGTCATGCACGGTTCTGATGTAGGAATTACCGGCTGGGTCCAGGCACGGACGCGGTGCATGACCTGCCCCGCGGCGCCTACTTCAGTGCGAGGAACGCTGGTCCATTGCGGGCTTGGCCCATTGTGGGGTTGGCCCATTGCGGGCCTGGCCATTGTGCGCGGCCCATCGCGGGCGGGCCGCTGCGGCTCGTCCGTTCAGGGCGGGTTCATCGAGGGCACATAGGCGTGCTGGAACAATTCCGGCATGCGCGCCGCGCGGCCCGAATCGAGATTGATACACACATAGTCAGTGCGGGCGCGTGCCAACAATTCACCCCGGGGTGCACGCAGTACCTGAAAGCGGCGCTCGACGCGCAGCTTGCGGTCGGTGGACACGATCCAGGTGCCGACGAACACCCGGTCCCCGAGAACGGCGGCGCGAACGTAGTCGATCTCCGAGCGATGGGCGGCCATTCCGCGGCGCATCGAGATGCATCGCTCGAGCGATACACCAAGCTTGGCAGAATGTGACCACGCGGCGCGATCGAACCAGCTCAGATATACGGAGTTGTTGACGTGCTCGTAGGCGTCGATATCGGTCGCGTGCACTTCGAGCTCAACGACGTGAGGCTCGGGGAAATCCCAGCCGGGGAGGGACACGGTGAGGCTATTGGCCTCGTTGGGAAGTGAGCCGGGGGCCACGTTCTGGTCCGCCAGCGCTAGAGCCGTTCACGCGCGATGGCGCGATATCCGACATCGTGGCGGTAGTGAACGCCGCTCCAGTTGATGGCGTTGACGAGCGAATACGCCTGCGCTTGTGCCGCACTTACGTTTGCACCGAGCCCGACTGCGCACAGCACCCGCCCGCCGTTGGTAACGATGTTGCCTGCATCGAGTCGCGTGCCTGCGTGGAATACTTTCCCAGGAAGAGCGGCGGCACGTTCCAGGCCCTCGATCACGTCTCCCTTGCGTACGGCGTCGGGGTAACCGGCTGCGGCCATCACTACGCCGAGGGCCGCGCGGTCGTCCCACTGCGCCTGGACCCTGTCCAGGCGCCCATCGAGCGCTGCTTCGCACAACAGCGTCAGGTCGCTTTGCAGACGCGCCATGACAGGCTGTGCTTCCGGGTCACCGAAGCGGCAGTTGTATTCGATGACATTGGGCGTTCCGTCGGGTGCGATCATCAGACCGGCATATAGAAAACCCGTATACGGCGTCCCATCCTCAGCCAGTCCTCGGATGGTCGGCGCGATGACCTCTCGCATCACGCGGGCGTGAACTTCCGGCGTGGCCACGGGAGCGGGCGAATAGGCGCCCATGCCCCCTGTGTTCGGCCCACGGTCGTCATCATTCAGGCGTTTGTGATCCTGCGACGTGGCCAGGGGCAACACGTTGTGGCCGTCGGCCATTACGATGAAGCTCAGCTCCTCGCCGGGCAGGAACTCCTCGATGACCACCTCGTGACCGGAAGCGCCGAACTGTCCCGCGAACATGGCCTCCGCCGACTCGATGGCCTCTTGAGCGGATTCCGCGATGATGACGCCTTTCCCCGCAGCCAGGCCGCTTGCCTTCACGACGATCGGCGTCCGTTGCCGCCGCACATACTCGGGATCGAAAGTCGCGCGCGTGAAGGTTGCGTACGCCGCCGTGGGGATGCGGTGGCGGCGCAGGAACTCTTTCGTATATGCCTTGGAGCCCTCCAGCCGCGCTGCGTTCTGCCTGGGTCCAAAGCAGCGCAATCCCTGCGCGGTAAACTGATCGACGATGCCGCCGACGAGCGGCGTTTCCGGTCCGACGATGGTGAGGTCGATGCGCTCCGCCCGCGCCAGGGCGAGCAGGCCGGCAAAATCCTCGGCAGCCACGGCGACATTGCGCACTTTGTGCTCGGTAGCCGTTCCGGCGTTGCCGGGGGCGACCAGGACCTCGCTCACACGCGGCGCGGCCGCACACTTCCAGGCAAGGGCGTGCTCGCGGCCGCCGGAGCCGATGATGAGAACTTTCATCAGTGGCGGAAGTGGCGCATGCCGGTGAACACCATGGCCATGCCGTGCTCGTCCGCTGCCACGATCACTTCTGGATCGCGGATTGATCCGCCCGGCTGGATGACCGCCTTGACGCCGTATTCGGCCGCTACATCGATGCCATCGCGAAACGGAAAGTACGCGTCCGAAGCCATGACCGAGCCCGGCACCGGTAGATTCTCATCATCGGCTTTCATGGCGGCGATGCGAGTCGAGTAGACGCGGCTCATTTGCCCCGCCCCGACTCCAACCGTGGCGCGCTCCCGCACGAACACGATAGCGTTCGATTTGACGAACTTGCAGACGCGCCACGCAATGAGCAGATCCGCAAGCTCGGAGGATGAGGGCTTGCGCCGCGTGACCACCTTGAGGTCCGCCGTACTCACCATGCCCAGGTCGCGCGTCTGGACGAGCAGCCCGTTGGTAACACTGCGATACTCCGCTTCCGCGCCCGATGGCAGGCGCAGGTCGCCCACCTCCAGGACACGTACGTTGGGTCTCGCGGCGAGCACCTTTTGCGCGGCAGGCGAGATCGAGGGAGCGGCGAGCACTTCCACGAACTGGCGGTCGACGATCGCGCCGGCGGCCACTTCGTCCAGCTCGCGGTTGAAAGCGATGATGCCGCCGAACGCGGACGTGGGGTCCGTGCGGTAAGCCCGGTCGTAGGCTTCGAGAGGCGAGGCGGCAACCGCGACTCCGCACGGATTGGCGTGTTTGACGATGACGCACGCGGGCTCATCGAACTGGCGCACGCACTCGATCGCAGTGTCCGCATCGGCTATGTTGTTGAAGGACAGCTCTTTGCCCTGCAGGCACCGGGCAGTAGCGACGCTTGCGCCTCGCGCCGCCGGATCACGATAGAAAGCCCCCCGCTGGTGCGGGTTCTCTCCATAGCGCAGGTCGTGTGCCTTTTCAAACACCAGCGACAGTGTCTCGGGGAAACTCTCCGCGGCCATGCCGTGGGCGCCCGCGAGGTATCGCGCCACCACGGTGTCGTAACGAGCCGTGTGCGCAAAGGCCTTCGCCGCCAGTCGCGAACGCAGTTCCAGGCTCGTGCCGCCGCCCGTATCCAGCTCGGCGAGGACTTTCGCATAGTCGGCGGGGTCGACGACCACTGCAACGCAGGCATGATTCTTGGCCCCGGCGCGCAGCATGGCCGGACCGCCAATGTCGATATTCTCCACGGCGTCCGCATACGTCGCGTCCGCTCGGGCGATCGTCTGGGCGAAAGGGTAGAGATTTACGATCAGCAGATCGATAGGCTCGATCTGGTGCTGCTGCATGACGGCATCGTCGATGCCGCGGCGGCCGAGGAGCCCGCCGTGGATCTTCGGGTGCAGTGTCTTCACCCGTCCGTCCATGATCTCGGGAAAGCCCGTCACGCTCCCGACTTCCCGCACTGGAACGCCGTTGTCGGCCAACAGCTTGGCAGTGCCGCCGGTAGACAGGATCTCGATGTTGCGCTTGCGGAGCTCGCGCGCGAGCTCGAGCACGCCGGACTTGTCGGAAACGGAAAGCAGTGCGCGACGGATCGGCAGCAGCATTCGAGCGGCTTGCAGCTTGCGGCTAGCCGGCCAGGCCGAATTGCTTCAGCTTCTTGCGCAACGTACCGCGATTGATCCCCAGGATGACGGCAGCGCGACTCTGGTTGCCTTCGGCATAGTCCAGGACCACACGGAAGAGGGGCTCTTCCACCTCGCGCAGCACGAGGTCATAGAGGTGCGCAGGACGGTCACCATTCAAGCTGGTGAAGTACTCGCTCAACGCGCGCTCGGCGTGATTGCGCAGCGGTAGCTCCCGACCGTTCAATCTGGCACCCGAATCCCCGCGAGCCCGGCTCTTCTTTTTGGCTGTCATGTGTGGTCCCCGCAAAGTCTTTCCGTCAGGCCGCTTGCGCGTGCCCTCCCACCCATTGTTCGAGATGCTCGCCTGCTAGCGCGAACTGCGCGGCTGTGCTCTCAGCGGCCATCAAGCTGCGGCGGACGGTCGCCGCAGTTGAGCACTGTTCACAATACCAGCCGAGATGTTTGCGCGCGATCTTGACTCCAGTGTCCTCGCCGTAGAACGAATAGAGGGAGTCGAGATGCGCGAGAATAATATCACGCACCTCGGTGCGCGCGAGTGCATGGGCGTCAATTGCTGACGCCTGCCGGCTTTCCCGCGATCCCCTTCCGGGGATTCCCTCATTCAGATATGCGTTGACAGAGCGGAAGATCCATGGAGCGCCGTGACTCGCACGACCGAGCATTACCCCGTCAGCGCCCGTGAAATCAAGCACCTCGCGCGCCTTTTGCGGCGAGCGGATATCTCCGTTCGCAAACACCGGTATCCGCAGCACGGATTTGACGTCGCGGATCGTCTCGTACTCGGCTTCGCCTTGATAAAAGTCCGCGCGCGTACGCCCGTGCACTGCCAGAGCCTGAACGCCACAGGCCGCTGCGATTCGCGCGATCGCGACTGCGTTACGGTGCTCACGATCCCAACCGGTGCGGATCTTGAGCGTCACGGGGACAGAGACCGCATTCACGACCGTCTCGAGGATGCGTGCAACGAGGGGCTCATCCTGCAGCAGTGCCGAGCCACAGAGTTTTCCGCAGACTTTCTTTGCCGGACATCCCATGTTGAGGTCGATGATCTGCGCGCCCAGATCGACGTTGATGCGCGCGGCTTCTGCCAGCTCTCGCGCATCCGCGCCGGCGAGCTGCACGACACGCGGCTCAGGCTCACCCTCGTGGCTCATGCGCAACCGCGATTTGGATGTGCTCCACAATCGCGTGTTCGAGGTGAGCATCTCGCTCGCCGCGAGCCCCGCTCCCAGCTTGCGGCACAAGATCCGGAACGGGCGATCGGTCACGCCGGCCATGGGGGCAAGCACGGCCACTGAGGGCAGCTCGTATGGCCCGATGCGGATCACACCCACATGTTGTGTGGGCAACACTGATGCCACCGGCCCCTGCGGCATCGCGCGCGGTGCAGCTTCCATGTCAGTGAGTGCTGGCGTCGTTGGCGCAGGCCACCGAGCCTCCGGGCTCGGGGAGGCAGGCGTCGATCTCGAAACCGACGGCATTCGCGCCGGGATCGACGAACGCCATCTCTGCGTCGATGCGCTGCCCGGCCGACAGGAAGGACGATGGGGGGATAGCGCTCGGCAGGTAGGACTTCGGCGGGACGTCACGCGCAGCGATACGGTTGCCGAACCGGTCCTGCAGAGTCACGCGCAGGAGCGGCAGCGGCTGCGGCTGCTTCGCTGTGTTCTTCACGCTTGCACGTACGGTGATCTGCCCAGCGTTGGCGTTGTCAGCCGATGCTCCGAGCTGGCGCACGTCATAGGCGGCGAGGTTCCAGCGCGGCACGAGTGGAATTCCGAGTGCCGAATAGAGCCGGGTGAGAGGCTGGTACAGGCTGGGGCGAGTGGCAAGATCGTGACGATAGTGATTCACGACCTGGACCGCGAGCAGGAGGACCAGGGCCGCGGTTCCCGCGCTCCACCAAGGGGTCAACGCGGGTCTGTCAACTGCCCCTGCCGGGATGTCCCCGATCTCATCCGCCATGGTTTCTGCGATTCCAACATTCTGGGGCGGAACGGCGGAGCCCGCGGCCGCCTCGGGTGTTGGCGACGCCCCGCCCATCGACGCCTCGGCCATTGACGCCCCGACTGGCCGGGCGGCTGCAGGAAGCGGCGTGCTGGCGTTTATCTGTGTAGGCGTCGCAGTTCCCGGGATGCCCGCGGTCAGTGGCGCCGGGGACGGGGGCCTGAACTGGGTAGTTGCCGCTAAAAACTCGGCATCGACCTCGATATCGAACTGCAGGTCTTCGTCTGTTGGAATCTTTTGCGGCGCCGCATCGGATTGGGTAACGATCGAAGGATCGGCGGCAGGCGGATCGGCGGCGCGCGGCGCGGAACCGGGTGCAGTCGGCGCGGAAGCTGGCGACGCGGCACCAGTGGTTGGCGCTACTGCCGATGGCTGCCGTGGCGACGGCTGCGTGGGAGGTGCCGGGGCTGGTTGCACCGACTGCGTGGGCGCGGTGCGGGCTGTCCCTGGTTGCACCGACTGTGTCGTCGCGGTGCGTGCAGTCCCTGGCTGCACCGACTGTGTCGGCGCAGCGTGCGCTGTTCCTGACTGTGTCGTCGCGGTGCGTGCAGTCCCTGGCTGCACCGACTCGGTCGGCACCGTGCGCGCTGCCTCAGTCTGCAGCGCCGCTGGCGTACGGGCGGCGGTGCCTGACTGCGCACCGTCTGTCAGGCGGCGGCCTTGTGGAGGCTCTGCGGGCCGCGGCGCTGGTGCGCGATCCTGATTCTTGCGAAACAGCGCTTTGAACTTACCGGTCGCCGCGCTCCACTGAGGATCCGGCCGCTGCTCGACGAACACCTTGCTGACATCCGTCGCGTCCAGATCGAATTCGAGGGCGCTGTCGGGAATGGAGTCTGAGTCGGGGAGGGGTTCAGCCGCGGACGGTTCAGGGACCGATGGCTCCGGCTCCCGCGGAACGGCAGCGGCCGGCTGTGACAGCGTGGCTGATGCCGTCCCGGTAGCGGCTGCGCCTCGGTCTTCCGACAGCCGCGCCAATGCGTTGAACACATTCGAACAGCGGCCACAGCGGACAAAGCCCTGCGCGACGCGCAGGTCCGCCGCGGTCACCACGAGAGTCAAGGCGCACTTGGGGCAGACGGTGTACATGAATGGCGTCGTCCGGAAAGACCGAGCCAACCCTCGTGCTCGCCGAAAAGACCCATATCAAAACACGCGCTGTAAGCGTGTGTCACCTCGGCCTGCTGCGCTTCCAGGAGGCCGGCGAGCACGACGGCACCGCCGGGCCGCACCAACCCGGCAAAGCGCCCGGCGAGCTCACAAAGCGGGCCCGAAAGAATGTTCGCCAGCAGTGTGTCCACATGCTGCGGCAGTGTGTCCGCTGACCCGTGGATGCGAACGCGCGCGCTCAGGCCGTTTGCCTGGGCGTTCTCACCCGTCGCCTGCAGAGCCTGTGGATCTATATCGAAGCAGTGCACCTGGCGAGCTCCGAGCTTGGCAGCGGCCACGGCGAGGACTCCTGAGCCGCACCCATAGTCGATCACGACGGCCCCAGACTCGAGATTCGCATCGAGCCACTCGAGGCACAGCGCGGTGGTCGGGTGCGAGCCCGTGCCGAACGCGAGACCCGGGTCCATGTGCACGACGACGGCATCCGGCTCATTGACCTGCTCGTGATGCGGGCAGATCCATAATCGCTTCCCGAAGCGCTTCGCGTGAAAGTCACGCAGCCATTCGCGCTCCCACACCCGCTCATGCACCGGTTGGATACGGATCGACCCGACGGCCAGATCGAGGCAGGCGGCCAGTCGGCTCGCCACCTGATTCTCCTGCTCGATGTCCGCGAACAGAGCTTTTACCCGCGTCGTCGGCCACAACCGGAACTCCCCGGGCAAGGGCTCCAGCACGCCTGCGCCGGCCGCCGCATCGTCATGCGCGTCGACATAGGTGACCGAGTCGGCGCCACACTCGAAACAGGCGGCTTCGACCGCCTCGGAATCCATGGCGCCGAGGTCGAACGACAGCTCCAGCAGCCCGCTCATCTGAGTCCCAGGCGCCGCTCCAGGTAGTGAATGTCGGTACCGCCCTTCTGGAAAGCCGCGTGATTGCAGATTTCCTGGTGCAGCGCCACGTTGGTCTTGATTCCTTCGATGACCATCTCGGCGAGCGCGTTCTTCATGCGCGCGATGGCCGTCTCGCGCGTATCGCCGTGTGCGATGAGCTTGCCGATGAGTGAGTCATAGTTGGGCGGAACGTTGTATCCGGAGTAGATGTGACTGTCGATGCGCACGCCTGGACCGCCCGGGGCATGCCACAGCCGGATCGGACCGGGCGAGGGCATGAACGTCTTCGGATCTTCGGCGTTGATGCGGCACTCGATCGCGTGCCCGCGAATCTGCACGTCGCTCTGGGTATAGGCCAGGGGCTCGCCACCGGCGATCAGCAGCTGCGCCTTC
>CAZLYG010000179.1:0-9670 GCA_964563075.1 uncultured Steroidobacteraceae bacterium
GGCGCCGACGGCGAAAGTTCGCCCCGAACAAGGGCTCCTGCAGCTGCGCAAGGAGCTGGGTGTCTACGCCAACCTGCGACCGGTGAAGGTTCTCCCGTCCCTGGCCGGGGCCTCGACCATCAAGCCCGAAGTGCTCCAGGGTGTTGACCTGGTTTTCGTGCGTGAGCTGACCGGCGGCATCTACTTTGGCGAGAAGCGGCGGGATGTCACCACAGCGGTCGATGTGTGTACGTACACGACGCCGGAGGTCGAACGGATCACACGAGCAGCAGCTCGCCTGGCGCAGAAACGTCGCCGCAAGCTGACTTCGATCGACAAATCGAATGTGCTGGAGACCTCCCGACTGTGGCGCGAGGTCAGCGAGCGCGTCGTGCGCTCCGAGTTTCCCGACATCACGCTCGAGCATATGCTGGTCGATGCGGCCGCCATGCACCTGATCCGTCGCCCGAAGGACTTCGATGTCCTGGTCACTGAAAACATGTTCGGCGACATCCTGACCGATGAGGCGTCCATGCTCTCGGGCTCACTCGGCCTGCTGCCCTCCGCGTCGCTCGGCGACGGCCGCCGCGGGTTGTACGAGCCGATCCACGGCTCGGCGCCCGACATTGCCGGGCGCGGAATCGCCAATCCGTGCGGCACCCTCCTCAGTGTGGCAATGCTGCTGCGGCATTCGCTCGGGTTGGATACGGAAGCCGACGTTCTCGAAGCCGCCGTCAATCGTGCGCTGGAGGACGGGGCCCGGACACCTGACATCGCCTCGCCCGGCACGCACGCTCTATCGACGCGGGAGATGGGGGATGTCGTACTCGCCAATCTGGCGAAACGCGAGTAGAGCTGGGTAAACGGATTCAAGACGGGCACGCCGGCGGTATGAGCAAAGTGCGAGTGGTCTTTCAAGCTACGTTCCGCAAAACCGCCGCCGCGCGCTTCAGCGCCGCATCCAGATCCGCGCGCAGGTCATCCAACGCCTCGATGCCGACGGACAGCCGCAACAGTCCGTCCGCGAGGCCCGCCTTGAGTCGTGCAGCAGGGTCCATTGCGGCGTGGGTCATCGTGGCCGGATGCGCGACGAGACTCTCCACTCCGCCCAGTGATTCAGCGAGCGAGAAGCACTGCAATCCGGCAACGAACTCACGCACGGCGTCGTGCCCACCATCGAGCTCGAGAGTGACGATGGCGCCGAATCCCTTCTGCTGGCGACGCGCGACGTCGTAACCCGGGTGACTCGGAAGGCCGGGGTAGTACACGCGCTTGACGTTGGGTTGCTCATGCAGCCACTGCGCAAGCCCGAACGCATTGCGCCCGTGGTGGTCGAGTCGCGCGTGCAGCGTTCGCAAGCCGCGAAGCGTCATGAAGCTGTCGAAAGGTGCACCGGTGACACCCAGGCAGTTCGCCCACCAGATGAGCTGATCGTGCAACTCCTTCGTGCGCGCGACGACAGCTCCACCGACGACATCGCTGTGACCATTGAGGTACTTCGTCGTGGAGTGGATGACCAGATCCGCACCCAGCGCGATCGGCTGCTGCCAGGCGGGCGACAGGAACGTGTTGTCCACGACGATGAGCGCACCGCTCGCGCGACCGAGGGCTGCGCACGCCTCGACGTCCGTAATGCGCAGCAGCGGATTGCTGGGCGTCTCGATCCACAGCAGCGCTGCGGGCTTCGACAGCGCCTCACGCAACGCGGTCTCGTCGCCGAAATTCACGAAGTCGACGACGCGCTCGCCGCGCCGCCGCCAGGCATCGAACAGTCGGTACGTACCGCCGTAGCAGTCGTGCGGGGCGACGATCCGCGCGCCTTGCGGAATGAGGTAGCCGATCAGGGTGATCGCCGCCATGCCGGTTGCCGTGACTACCGCCCCTGCTCCGAGCTCCAGCTCCGCAAGCGCCTGCGCGAGCAGGTCCCGGGTGGGGTTGCCCGAGCGGGTGTAGTCGTAGCCGCGCTTCTCGCCAAAGCAGCGGAAGGCGAAGGTGGATGACAGATGGATCGGCGGTACGACCGCCCCCGTTACGTCATCGCACTCCAGTCCGGCGCGCACCGTCTGGGTGATCTGGTGCGGCTTGTCAGGATCAGCCGCGGCGGGCTTGTCCCGGCGTGTCAGGTCGTTCATGCCGCGCTCCCGAGCGCGGCGGCAAATATGCTGCGCAACTGTTCAGACTCCTTCAGAAAGGCATCGTGTCCGTAGACGGATGAGATCTCGTGCAGACGTCCGGCAGGCAACCGCGCCACCATGGCACGGATGTCTGCGAGGGGCACGAGTTGGTCTTCGCGCACCGCGATGGCGGTGGTCGGAACGAATATGCTGCTGGCGTCGACGCGATGCAGGTCGATCGACTCCGACAGGCACAGAAACGACTCCGGGCGATAGCGCGAGGCGTAGTCGCCACCGCGGGCAAACAGATACTGCTCCACCGGGAACTCGAAGCTCTCGTCCTGACGAGTCGGCGGCCCATTGAAACGAGCGGTGAACTCTTCAGTGCTCCGGTACGTCGTCATTGCGAGCGCACGAGCGAGCTGCAAGCCCTCTTTGGGGCGACCGCACTGCATCGCGAATTGAACGATGCGCCGTTGCACGCTGCGCCATCCGGTGGCCATCGGATTGGCGCGATCGGCCGCTCCGATGACGATCAGGTGACCGACGCGCTCCGGGTAACGTTGCGCAAAGGCGAGCCCCACCATGCCGCCGTAGGAGCCTCCGGCAATCGCGCGCAGCGACTTGAGGCTCAGATGATTGAGCAATCGCAGCAGTACTTCAGCCTGATCGTAGCTGGAGATGTTCGGAAAGCTCTCTCCGGCGCGCGGACCGCTGGAGTCCGAGCTCCCGCCCAGGTAGTCGAAGCTGAGGATGCGGTAGCGGTTGGAATCCAGAGCGCGTTCCGGCCCGACGATCTGCGACCACCAGCCCTGGCGTGGATCCTCTGTAAGGCATACGCGCCGATGAGCGGAGATCCCCCCAAGCGCACACACGACCGGCGCGTTCGCCGGACCGGCCATCCGCCAGGCAATCTGCATCCCGGCGAGCCTGCCGCCGTGATACAAAGCCACTTCGCCCGGGACCTCGAGAATACCCTCGCGAATCAGGGGCGCAGGATCGGCGGTGACCTCCGGCGGCGCGTGCTTGCGCGAGGAGATCGGCGTGGGCGCCGTCGGCTCAGGTGAGGCATTCATTTTTCGGAAGCTCCGCAGTTCACAGCACGGTCTCGCCGAGCTTCCTGCGGAGCGCCTGACCGAATGGCCAGGGGATCTCGTCCATCCTCGTCCATTCCCACAGGTCTTGCCTTTCAGGCGAGACTGCGGGCCACGCGGACCGCTCATCTGTCGCTGCCGGCGGTGCTCGAGGGCCACGGGCCGCAGCTGCAGGAGTTGGCACCTTTCCAGGATGGTTAGGCCTGGCGGTTGCCCCGGCGTCGAAGGGCCTAATCCCTCAGCCGGTCTCGATGAGTCGGCGGGAGTCTAGGGCTTGAGGGCTAAATCCGTCAAGACGCGCCCCCGGGCTTATGTCATCAGCGTTGCCGGCGCCGCGCGCCGGGCCCCAGCGGATTCACGCCCGCTTCTGCACCAGGGCCTGGCGCACACGCCCGCGCTGCCAGGCTGGCGCACACTCCGCCGGTCATGCTAATGTACTAGCGCGCTATTACATTGAGACACCATGAAAACCCATCGGACACTCACGCCGCGCCAGGAGGCGCTCGCGGAACGTAATCTGTGCGTCGCCGTCGCTGCGCTGCAGACCCCGGAGGAATGCCGGTCGTTCTTTCGCGACCTGTGCACACCTGCAGAGCTGCAGGCGATGGCCGACCGATGGGCCGTGGTGGAATGGTTGCGCCGCGGCCTCCCCTACCGCGAGATCCACAGGCTCACCGGGGTGAGCGTCACGACAATCGGGCGCGTGGCGCGGTTTCTGGGCAATGGCAACGGCGGCTACGCTGTTGCAGTACGCAGGCTGGAGGAGGCCCCGCGCCATGGATGACACGCGTCTGAAACTCGCCGTGCAGAAGTCCGGCCGGCTCACGGACCCTTCGCTCGACCTGCTCGGTCGCTGCGGACTGAAGCTCTCGCGTGGCAAGGACCAGCTCATGGGGTTCGGCGAGAACATGCCGCTCGATGTGCTGTTCGTGCGCGATGACGACATCCCCGACCTGGTGCAGGAGGATGTGTGCGACCTCGGCCTGGTGGGCCTCAACGTACTCGAAGAGAAGCGCCTCGAGCTCGAGTCCCGCGGACATCAGGCCCGCTTCCAGCAGGTGCGCACGCTGGACTTCGGCCGTTGCCGGCTCTCCCTGGCCGTGCCCGAAGGATTCACATTCGACGGCCCCTCATCCCTGCGGGGCCGGCGCATCGCGACCACCTATCCGTTCATGCTCGAGAGGTATTTGCGCGAGCGCGACATCCGGGCGGAGATCGTTACGCTGTCCGGTGCGGTCGAGATCGCTCCGCGGCTGGGCCGCGCCGATCTGATCTGCGATCTCGTTTCCACGGGCTCGACGCTGCAGGCCAACCACCTGCGCGAGGTCGAGACGGTGCTGGAGAGCTACGCGGTGCTGATCCGCACGCCGCTGGAGCTGGCGCCGGAGAAGGCTGAATGGGTCGAGCGCCTGCTGATGAGAATCGAGGGGGTGCAGCAGGTCCGTGAGAGCAAGTACATCATGCTGCATGCGCCTCGCTCGGCGCTGCCGCAGATCCGCAAGCTCCTCCCGGGCAGCGAGTACCCGACCATCATTCCGCTGGAAGGCTCGAGCGACAAGGTGGCGGTGCATGCCGTGTGCCGCGAGAACGTTTTCTGGGAGACGCTCGAGGGCCTGAAGAAGGCCGGCGCCAGCGCCCTGCTCGTCCTGCCCGTCGAGAAGATGCTCGTCTGATGCGGATCCTGGACTGGAAACACCTCGATGAGAGCGAGCGCCGCGCAGCGCTCGCACGGCCTGCGCCGATCGAGGACCTCAGTGGCTTCGTCAACGAGGTCATCGCCTCGGTCCGGCAAGGAGGCGATGCAGCCCTGCGCTTCCTCACGAAGCGCTTTGACGGAGTGGACGTGGCGAACCTGCTGGTCACGCCCGCCGAATTTTCCGCCGCTCGCCGCGCGCTGACGGCTGAACAGGTCGCTGCGATCGAGACTGCGATTGCCAATGTCGAACGCTTTCACGTCGCGCAAATGCCGCAACCGCTGGCCGTCGAGACGATGCCGGGTGTGCAATGCGAGCGCGTGATCCGACCCATCTCGAAGGTCGGCCTGTATGTGCCCGCAGGCTCCGCCCCACTGCCGTCGGCGGTGGTGATGCTCGCTGTGCCCGCACGTATTGCCGGCTGCCCCCAGCGCGTGCTGTGCACGGCTCCCAACCGTGAGGGAAACGCCAACGCTGCCGTCCTGGTGGCGGCGGAGCTCTGCGGCATCGATACAGTATTCAAAGTCGGTGGCGCACAGGCCATCGCCGCCCTGGCCTACGGGACCGCGAGCATTCCCAAGGTCGACAAGATCTACGGGCCCGGTGGCGCGCGGGTGACCGCTACCAAGCAGCGGGTCGCCAACGATCCGGCCGGCGCCGCGTGTGATTTGCCCGCGGGCCCCTCGGAAGTCATGGTCGTCGCCGATGATTCCGCACGGCCGGAATTCGTGGCCGCGGATCTGCTGGCACAGGCGGAACACGACACCCAGGCGCAAGCCATTCTCGTGTCTTCGTCGGCGCCCCTGGCCAAGGCGGCCGTCGAGTGCGTTGAGGCTCAGATGCGGCACCTTTCCCGGCGCAGCATTCTCGAGAAGTCGCTGGCCGCGAGCCGCTGCATCGTGGTCGAGGACACCGCGACCGCTATCGCCGTGGCGAACGAATACGCAGCTGAGCATTTGATTCTCGAGATACGCGAGCCGCGGCGCTGGCTGCCGCAGATAAACAATGCGGGCTCGATCTTCCTAGGTGCCTGGACCCCCGAGTCCATGGGCGATTACTGCTCAGGTACCAACCATGTTTTGCCCACGTACGGGTATGCACGTGCCTACAGCGGCTTGTCAGTCCTCGATTTCGTCAAGCGGGTCACGGTGCAGGAGCTGAGTCCCGCCGGTCTGCGCGCACTCGGCCCCGTTGCCGTGACCCTCGCGCAACTGGAAGGTCTCGACGCCCATGCAAACGCGGTTACACGTCGGCTTGCTGCGATCGATTCGGGGTTACCGTCGTGAGTTGGGTCAGAGAGCTCGCGCGACCCGAGATCGTGGCGCTGAAACCCTACGAGCACGCGGTGTGGGAGCCCACGCTGGAGCGCCTCCACGCCAACGAGCTGCCCTGGCGCTCGCTGACCGATCAGACCGGGGCGGGACTCAACCGCTACCCTGAGCCCCAGCCGCACGAGCTGGTGCAGCGCCTGGCCGATCTCTATGAGGTACGGCCCAGCCAGCTGCTCGTCGGGCGCGGCAGCGATGAGCCGATCGACCTGTTGGTACGCGCCTTCTGCCGTGCGGGTCAGGATTCGGTGTTGGTCTGCCCGCCTACGTTCGGCATGTACTCGGTGGCCGCGCGCATTCAGGGCGCACAGGTGGTCAGCGTCCCGCTGCGGGCGGACCGCGGCTTCGCGCTGGATGAAGGCGAGATTCTGGAGCGATGCACGCCGGACGTGAAGCTCTTGTTCCTGTGCTCCCCCAACAACCCCACCGGCAATCTGCTGGATGAGCAAGCCGTCATACGAATCGCAAACCGTCTGGCCGGACGCGCCGTGGTTGTCATCGACGCGGCTTACCTGGAGTTCTCCGCCAGTCGTTGCCTCTCGCGCCATCTGCAGCAGCTGCCCCACCTGGCAGTCTTGCGAACGCTCTCCAAAGCTCACGGCCTTGCGGGAGCACGCTGCGGCGCGCTGCTCGCTGACGCTGAGCTGATCGCCCTGCTGCGCAAAGTCATTCCGCCCTACGCCATCACCCAGCTCACGGTGGAGGCCGTCCTCAGGCAACTTCAGCCCGCCCAGGTCGCCATTGCGCGCCAGCACATCGAGCTGATTCTGTCGGAGCGCGCGCGGCTGAGCGCCGCCCTGCACAACCAACCCGGTGTGACGCGAGTCTGGAACAGCGACGCCAACTTCCTGCTGGTCGAATTTGCGGACCCGGACGCGGCGCTCGCTGCAGCCCGGGGCGCGCGGCTGCTGGTGCGCGATGTGCGCAGCCAGCCCGGACTGGACAAGGCGCTGCGCATCACCGTCGGCTCGGTGAGCCAGAACGACCGGCTGCTCGAGGCATTGCGATGAGCCCGGGCACCCGCGTCCTGTTCGTCGATCGCGACGGTACCCTCATCGAGGAGCCGCCGGACAAGCAGGTGGACTCCCTCGAGAAGGTGCGCTTTCTGCCCGGCGTGTTCGCCGCGCTCGCCGAGTTGCAGCGGCGCGGCTTCCGCCTCGTGATGGTGACCAATCAGGACGGGCTCGGCACGAGCTCCTTCCCCCGGCCGGCGTTCGAGGCTTCCCAGCAGTTCATCCTCGATACGTTTGCCTCGCAGGGAATCCGCTTCGAGGCGGTCTTCGTCTGTCCTCACTTCAGCGCGGACGGCTGTGGCTGCCGCAAGCCCAGGACTGGACTGGTCGATGACTACGTGCGTGCCGGCGTCGACCTGAGCGCGAGCGCGATGATAGGCGATCGCGACACGGACCTCGAGTTCGCGCGCAACCTCGGAATCCGCGGATTGCGGGTGCGCAAAGACGGCGCCTCGAGCGAGACGTGGCCCGCGGTGGCGCGCGAGTTGACCGCAAGAACGGCGCACGTCCACAGAAAGACACGTGAGACCGACATAGAGGTCATCGTCAATCTGGATGCACCCGGGCCCATTCAGCTGAGCACCGGCATCGGCTTCTTCGATCACATGCTGGAGCAGCTTGCCAAGCACGGCGGCTTCTCGCTGCAGCTCACGTGCCGCGGGGATTTGCAGATCGACGAGCACCACACGGTAGAGGATTGTGCTCTGGCGCTGGGCGAAGCGCTCCGCCGCGCGCTGGGTGACAAGGCCGGCATCGGGCGCTACGGGTTCCTGCTGCCGATGGACGAGGCACTGGCCCAGGTCGCGATCGACCTCTCTGGCCGCGCCTATGCGCAATTCAGCGGAAAATTCGCGCGTGAGTCCGTCGGTGGCCTGCCCACGGAGCTGGTGCCCCATTTCTTTCGCTCCCTTGCCGACTCCCTCGGAGCTGCCATCAATGTCAGCGTCACGGGCGAGAACTCGCACCATATGATCGAAGGCTGCTTCAAGAGCGTGGGCCGCGCTCTGCGCCAGGCGCTGCGGCGCGAGGGCGATGATCTGCCGAGCACGAAAGGAGTTCTGTAGTGGAGGCAGTCATCATCGACAGCGGCGGGGCTAACCTCGCCTCTCTGGAGTTTGCCTTTGAGAGACTCGGTGCGCGAACGCGGGTGAGCGGCGATCCGAGCGTGATCCGTTCGGCGGCGCGCGTGGTGCTCCCGGGGGTCGGCTCAGCAAAGGATGCGATGCAACGCCTGCACAATGGCGGGGTTGCCACGCTTCTTCCAACGCTCACCCAGCCGGTACTGGGCATCTGCCTGGGGATGCAGCTGCTGTTCAGCGCCTCCGAGGAAGGTCCCACGCAGTGTCTGGCAGTCCTTCCGGGTACCGTGCGGCGTCTGCAACCCGCACCTGGCCGGCCCGTACCTCACATGGGCTGGAACCAGATCGTTCCGCAGCGTGAAGATCCCCTGCTCGAGGGAATCGCTCGCAACGACTACGTGTACTTCGTGCACAGCTTCGCAGTGCCTGCCTCGAGCGTCACGCTCGCGACCGCGGACTATGGAACGGCCGTATCGGCCGTCGTGCGCCAGGGGAATTTCTGGGGCACGCAATTCCACCCGGAGCGCTCCGCGGAGACCGGCGCCCGGATTCTGCAAAACTTCTTACGCCTGCAGTAATGCGCGGGAGGACCTCATGCTGCTGATGCCCGCAATCGATCTGCGCCATGGGCGTTGCGTGCGCCTGTACCAGGGCGACTTCGGTGCAGAGACCCAATACGAGCACGAGCCACACGAATTGCTGGTCCGCTATCGTGGGCTGGGTGCCACCTGGTTGCACGTCGTCGATCTGGATGGTGCGAAGGATGGCGTTCTCGCCAACCGTTCAGTGATCGTCGCCCTCGCCTCGCAGCGCGCGGTGCGACTTCAGGTCGGAGGCGGTGTTCGCTCCGCGGCGGCCGTCAACGACCTGCTGCGCGTCGGCGTCGAGCGGGTCGTCGTGGGAAGCGCCGCCGTCGAGCGTCCCGATGAAGTGGCGAATTGGATCGCTCGATTCGGCGGGGAGCGGATCTGCCTGGCACTGGATGTGCGTACCGACTCCGGGGGACCGCTGGTACGCACCCGGGGGTGGACCGAGGGCAGCGCGTTGACACTCTGGGAAGCCATCGAGCGCTATCCGAAGGGAAGTATCAAACATGTCCTGTGCACGGACATCGAGCGCGACGGGGCGCTGACGGGCCCCAACGTCGAGCTCTACAGGGAGGCCGTACGGCGCTACCCCGAGCTTGCGTGGCAAGCCTCGGGGGGCGTACGCGACGCAGCCGATCTCAAAGCGCTTGCCACCTGCGGAGTCGCCGCAGCCGTGAGCGGCAAAGCCCTGCTCGAAGAACGTATCACTGCCGAGGAGTTGCGACCATTCTTGCCCGACGCATCATCCCCTGCCTCGACGTCCGCGACGGCCAGGTCGTAAA
>CAZLYG010000180.1:0-9665 GCA_964563075.1 uncultured Steroidobacteraceae bacterium
CAGATAGAAGGTGTCCGGGTCCTTGTAGCTGCGCTGCACGGTGACGGTTTCGCCCTTGAGGATGAATTGGGAGCCGCCGTTCGCGGTGCGCACCACGTTGTTGTTGGTCTCGCAGGACCACATATCGATCCGCGAGCCCGGAGTGTTGACTCGCTTGTAGTGCTCCACGACGTGCCAGGGCGTGCGCAGGCCCTTGGGGTCCCAAACGGTGACGTCATCCTCTATGGTGTCGTGATCGACCTGCCGGATGCGCTCGACGGTGCTGGTCTGATAGCTGTAGTCAGGCTGTGTGCGCTGATACTCGCCATGCGTCACGCGAATCGTGTGAACAACCAGGGTCTGGCCATCCCAGAAGCCGATGGAGTCGCCGTCCCACAGAGGCTGAGCCTCCGAATCCGGGATGTGGCCGCGGCCGTCGGTGTAGATCCGGCGCGCTTCGCTCTGCTGCTCGTTGATCCACCAGGTCTCGTTCGGGGTGACGATGAACTCGCGCAGGAAGGGCTCGGTCAGCCAGCGGGGATAGCCGGCCGGGAGACAATCGCTGAGCTGGTCCCATTCATTGCCGGCGGCCACCTGGCGCAGCTTCTCTTCAAATGCGGCTTTGTAACGCGGCGTCAGGTCTGCGGTGATCGGGCCCGGCATGAAACCCTTGCTGGTCTGCTTGGGATCGAACTTCAGCCCCTCGTTCGGCGCGCGGCTCCAGAGCCCCGACCAGTCCGGCATCTTTGCGTAGGTGGCGCGCTGGTATTCCGTCCCGCCTTTGGCGGCCGCCTGCATCTTCAGATACGCCTGATAGGAGGGCTGGTAGTAGCTGGGAATCGGCGTATCGGCTGCCGGCCTGTCGAAGGTGTTCGCCGTCGAGCCCGGCTGTCTCTGCAGATAGGTTTGCGCGACGGCCGTCACCGCCAGGCCACCGGCCAATAGGGCAACGGTGGCAACCGGGGCCAAGACTCTTTTCATAGTGGTTTCCTGAAGATCCGGAATTTTTGCCGACGCCAGCAGCACGTTGCCGGGTGTGCGCCCCCCCGGGTCGCGGAAGCCGCAGGGCCAGCGCGAGCGGCTCGCCCGAAATGATTTCATGTCTCGCTATTTTCGAGTGTACTCTATTTTGCCTATACTCGATGTGTCAAGCCGACCTGAGAAAGACTCCATGGGCGTGTTTTGCTCGCTGCGCGAGGCGATTGCCCGCAACGTTCACGATGGCGATGTGGTGGCCATGGAGGGCTTCACGCACCTGATTCCCTTTGCGGCCGGCCATGAGGTCATCCGCCAGGGGTTGAAGAACCTGACGCTGGTGCGCATGACGCCGGATCTGTTGTATGACCAGTTGATCGGCATGGGCGCCGTGCAGCGGCTGATCTTCTCCTGGGGAGGCAACCCCGGGGTGGGCTCTCTGCATCGGCTGCGAGATGCTGTCGAGAACGGGTGGCCACGCCGGCTGGAGCTGGAGGAGCACTCGCATGCAGCGATGGCCAACGCTTACGAGGCGGGGGCTGCCAATCTGCCTTTCGCGGCTTTCCGCGGCTATCTGGGAGTGGACCTGCCGAAGGTGAACACGCGGATCCGGACCGTCGCATGTCCGTTCACCGGCGAGGTGCTGGCGGCCGTGCCGGCGATTCGTCCCGACGTCACCTTGATTCACGCTCAGCGGGTAGACAGGGAAGGTAACGTTCTCCTGGACGGTATCGTGGGAGTGCAGAAGCAGGCCGTACTGGCGGCGAAGTGCGCGGTCGTGACGGTCGAGGAGCAAGTCACGGAGCTGGGCGCTCCGAGTCTGAACTCGGTCGTTCTGCCTGCCTGGACGATCTCGGCGGTGGCGGTGGTGCCCGGGGGTGCCTACCCCTCCTACGCTCAGGGGTACTATCGGCGCGCCAACGATTTCTACATTCGGTGGGACGAGATCTCACGCGACCGTGACCGCTTCCGAGCATGGATGGCCGCTAATGTCCTCGACAGCGGACCGGGAGCCTATTCAGTTCACTCCCGCCGCAGAGCTTGACCTTCCATGGAACGCACCTCTGACAAGACATTCACTCCGAGCGAAGTGATGACGGTTGCGGCGGCCCGTGCTCTGAAGAGCACGGACGTGTGCTTCGTGGGCATCGGCGCACCTTCGGCTGCCTGCAACCTGGCGCGCATGACACATGCGCCCGGCATTACGCTCATCTATGAATCCGGAACGATCGCAACACGCCCGACGGTTCTCCCGCTGTCCATCGGAGACGGTGAGCTGTGTGAAACGGCGCTGACCACGGTGTCGGTGCCGGAGATGTTCCGCTACTGGTTGCAGGGAGGCCGGATTACCGTCGGTTTTCTGGGGGGTGCGCAGATCGATCGATATGCGAACCTCAACACGACGGTGGTGGGCGCATACGCCACGCCGAAGGTCCGCCTGCCCGGCGGGGGCGGCGCACCGGAGATTGCCTCGAGCTGTCAGGAAGTGTTCATCACCATGCCCATGGGGCGGCGTTCATTCGTGGCTTCACTGGATTTTGTGACCTCGTTCGGGCATGGGACGGGAGCCGGAAGCCGCGAGGCCCTCGGACTGACTACCCAGGGACCTACTCGAGTCATCACAGATCTGTGTGTCCTGGAGCCGGATCCGCAGACGCGCGAGCTGACGGTTGTTTCGCTGCATCCAGGGGTCACCGAAGCGATGGCGCGCGAGGCCTGTGGCTGGCCGCTGAGGATGGCTGGGGATGTCGCCGAGACAGCCCCGCCCACCGACGCAGAGCTGCAGGTGCTACGCGACTTACACCTCCGGACCCAAAGAGCTCACGCCGGCGAGTCGTAGGCGCCGCGAGGACGCCCCGTGGAGCGGCGCCCTCGCGAATAGCAGGCCGAGTGTCAGGCCTCGCCCTTCCTCAGATGCCTTGGCCAGATGCCGTAGCGGCCGGCCGCCAGGATGCCGTTCGGATCGAGGGCATCCTTGAGCGTCTCATGGAGCCTGCGCAGCGCATGGTTGTTGTAGGAATAGGTATCCATGATCAGTTGCTGGAAGGCCGGAGGAGCCCGATATTCCCCCCAGCCCTGCGCGGCGCAGAGCTTCGCCACGGTGTGGAAGTTTTCGCGCATGCGCCTGTTGGCCTGCGCGTCGTGCGAGATGGGGAATCCAAAGGTGAAGATGAAGGAGCGCTCGAAGTAACCCGCAGGTAACAGATAGGCCGCCCCGGCGCCCCGCATTCCGAGCTCTGCGAAGTGAGGCCTCAGGACGCGATTGATATCCAGAATGGCCTGGCCGCTCCGTGGAATCAGCGGTGAGAACCACAGGTGTCCGTTGGTGGGATTCGGATTGGTCGGCGAACGGGCACCGATGACAAAGCGCTGCAGACTCGGCGTGCCGAAACGCGGCAGATCGAACATCGTTTGCTGCTCGGGTTTCAGCGGGAGCTGGTAGTGATCGCCCTGTGCAAATTGGACTCCCGGGATCGCAGCGAATTTCTGCTTGCAGTACTCCCAGTTGGCTGCATTCGTGATCTCACCGCCGTAGAAGCCGAGGTTGCAGCTCCAGACACCCACGCCCTGGCGGTGAGCGTAGTCATCCACTTCAGCCGGTGACGGCTCGCCTTTCTCGAACATCGCGGCTATCGCTGGATCGGTCTTACCTCCGCCCAGGAATCCGCCCCGAAAGAACAGCGGGCTGCCGAACCCGGGCATGCCGTTGGTGATCCCTAAGTTCTCCAGGTAGTTGACGATGTCGACCAGCCGGTGCAGATCGTTGAAGCGCGGCACCGTGACGGTGCCCGAGAGGTAGGCGTCCGGCGCCGGCATCAGCCAGAACCCCATCTTGGTGACGACGCCAAAATTCGATTGCGAGAAGATGCCATCGACCCACGGGCCGACCCCGAACTTGTACTGCTGCCAGGTCTGTGAGCCCGGCAGCGCACCCATGCCCGTTCGCACGATCTCGCCGTTGGCCAGGATCACCTCCATGCCGCAATGGGAGTCGAAGTGGTTGCGGAAGTGATTGGTCGTGTATCCCACCCCGTGGTCGAGGGAGTTGCCGATGGGGCTGCCCCAGCCCGGATCGGGAGTGTCGATCCACAGCTTCAGGCCCTTGTCCTGGATGTAGCGATACAGGTCGAAATAGCTGACGCCCGGCTCGACCAGCGCATAGGCCCGTGCCTCGTCCACCTCGATGATTTTGTTCATCCTCTTGAGGTCGAGCACCACACTGCCGGAGAGATTGGGCGCGGAGCCGCCATAGCCGAGGTTCTTGCCGGTGGAGATCGGGTAGATCGGAATGCGATACCGGTTGGCAACGCGGACGACCTTCTGCACTTCCTCTGCGCTGGCCGGCGCTACGGCAGCCGAGGCCACCAGCTCATCGGGTTCCCCATAGAAAGGCGAATAGGCGTCCTTGTACAGCCCGACATCTTCTTCGCTGGTGAATACCCACTGTGAGCCGACCGCCTCCGCGAAGCTCTCGAGGGCTTCGCTCCAACTGTTCCGACTGACCCCCGGTGGCATTCTCATTTTTGCACCCCTTTGTTGTTGCGCGTGAGGTAGGCGGCGATGGCATCGAGGTCGGCGTCGCTGATCTCGGTCTTGCGGAAGAACGGCATGATGGAAATCCCGGTTCGCACCATGGTTTTCACCAGCTCAGGCGTCAGATCCGTGCGATCGGAGAGCGCCGCAGGCTCTTTGTCGCCGTACCTCGCCTTGAGGGCCTCATAGCCGGGTCGAGCCTCCGGACCGGCTGCGTGGCACGAGGAGCAGTAGTTCTGATACTGGACGTAACCGCGCGGCTGTCCGGCGCCACTCACGGTTGCTCTGATCCACGCCGATCCGCCCGGAGGCGGCTGCGGGTCCGCCACTGTGGTGGGCGGCCAGGCGGCCAGCGCTCCGCCCAGGACAAGACACAAAGCGACGATTTTCATGTGGTCTGTACCCCTTCGTTCGCGGCTGGCGGCAGCGGTAAGCCCGCCATGTTTGACTTTGCTCACTTTCGAGTATACTCCACAAACAGGCCGTCACACGAGTGAGCCGTCGCTGATCAGTGTCCCGTGACGCCCCAGCCGAGTCCGACGGCAGGCGTTGCCACGTTTGGGGGTAAAATGACCAATCGCAGAGAGTTCATTCAGCAGGGCGCGGCGTTGTCGGCGGCTCCCTTCCTGCTCAGTCCTGCCATCAGCGCTGCGGGCCCCACAGAAAGAATGTCACCTGTCCTGGTGGTCTTCGATCACCAGTACGTCGAGAGCCGCTTGTTTGCCTCGGCCCTGGCTGCACGCGGGTTCGAAACTCATGGGATCAATGGAGACGTCACCGCGCTGTGGTACGACGACCTCTATCATCGATGGGCTGCGGGGCCGTCCCCCATTGTAGGGCTCACAGGCGCGAGCTCGCTCTTTTGCCTGGAGCATCTGGCATGGAAGGTCGAGCGGCGTGTCGTGTTCCGTGCGGAGCATCACCAGGTCGGGACGGACCGAGTCGAGCATCGCGTCACTGGACCTGAGGCTCTCGCGTTAAGCAGCGGAATCGAGGAGAGCTGGCCGTCATGGTCGGCATTCGCGGTGAGGAGCCTGCCGGCGACGCTGCGGCGCGGTGTGAAGTTCGACGCGCGAGCCGAGGGCTCCGCCCTTCCGGACTCTTCTGCCTGGCAAGAGCCGCTGGTGACTTGGGCGATTGCGCTCAAGCCAACGGCCTGAGGGCCTTCCTCGAGCGTCACGGTCACGCAGGTGTTGGGGTTGGCGACGCTGCCGCTTTGTCTCGGGCCACCGCGCAGCCTCGACCAGGCGCCCGCCTTGCGGGCAAATGCGGCTCTTCGGGCGCAGGAGAAGGCTTATACTTCCCCGACCAAGTGTACCCAGCACGGCAGACACCACTCAGCACAAATGAAGTCACCACGCGACGGGACCAAAACCGCGAAACTACCCGCCGAGAAGCCCCGACCCAATCGACGTGAACGCAGCAAGCTCGATAAATTAGAGCGCATTCGCAAGGCGGCCGCAGCGCTCTTCAAGAAGAACGGGTTCGAAGGAACGACTACGCAGGCGGTCGCGGATGCCGCGGACATCGGCTCGGGCACGTTGTTCTTCTATGCCAGGACGAAGGAGGATCTGCTCGGTATCGTCATGGCGAATGACCTGCTCGAGGTGATCAACGACGTTGCCAACAAGCCCAGCGAAGCGGGGCTGGCCGAGCAGGCCATGCATCTGTTCGCGCCACTGTTGAAATACCACTCGCGTGACAAGGACCTGTCCAGGTTCTATGTGCGTGAGTTCAACCTGCCACGACGAATGGGCGCCGGTCCTCGCCCGGGCCATCCTTCTCCGGCGCTTGCGATTCTCGGGGTATTGGCGCGGCAGGTGAACGCCGGTCAGGAGAAGGGCCTGATCCGGCGTGACATGAAGGCCGAGGATATCGCACTGGCACTGTTCTCCCTCTACATCATGGCGCTGAGTCATTTCCTGATGGGGCGCATGACTTTAGAGGCGACCTCGACCTACCTGCGAGGGGCTCTCAAGGGGCATGTTGAGGGCGTGCAGGCGCGGTAGTCGCCACTGCTGGCGCCCCCAGTCACTATTCGTAGCGCAAGGCATCAATAGGATTCAGCCGAGAGGCGCGCCGCGCGGGGTAATACCCGAAGACGATGCCGGTCGCTGCGGCAATACCGAATGCCAGCATCACCGAGGCGAAGGAGATGGACGCCGGCCATTGCAGCAGCCGGGTGACGAGCCCCGCGGTCAGGAAGCCTGCCGCGACTCCCGCCAGGGCGCCTGTCAGTCCGAGGCTGACGGCTTCGACCAGAAACTGGGTCATGATGTCGCGGGAGCGGGCTCCGATCGCACGGCGAATGCCGATCTCGCGCGTCCGCTCGGTCACGGAGACCAGCATGATGTTCATGATGCCGATGCCGCCCACGACCAGGGCGATGGTGGCGATCGCGGCGAGCAGTGCCGTCATCGTGGCTCCGGCGCGGGTCAGCGTGGCGGACATCTCTTTCATGTTGGCGTCGTCGACCTTCGGCATGTTCGCCAGAATGAAGGTCGCGACGGAGGTATAGAGCCCCTTGGTCAGCGCCTCGGCTTCCTGGCTCTTGACGGTAAAATCATCGGGAATACCCCCACCCGCGCTCGTGCTGGGCATCTGGTTGCCCAGAAGGCCGCCCGCAGCGGGAGTGACCGGCTGGGTGTCCAGATGATGACGGGCGCGCAGGAGCTTCTCGATGGAAGCGCTGATCGCCGTCACCGTCCCCGCTTCTTCGGCGGAGAGGGTGATGTCCTGCACGTAATCAATGCCCAGCATCTTCTGGAGCGTGGTCCACGGAATGTAGGCGATGTCCGCCTGCTGCTCGTCTTCGATGGCCCGGATGACGCCGACGATTTTGAAGCTCCTGTGGTAGATCTCGATGCTCTTGCCGATCGGATCCGTATCGGACCCGAATAGCTCATCTCGCAGCGCGGGCCCTATCACGGCCACTTCAGCGGAGGACGCCACATCCGTGTTCCTGAAGAAGTTACCCTTGGCCGTGTCCCAGCCGTACGCGTCGAAATAGCTGGGCTCGACACCGTAGGCCTGTGTGAACTGGCGGGTGGCTCCGTAAGCAACCCAACCGCGATACTTCACCAAGTTGCTGACATGGCTGACGCCGGGAATAGCTCGAATAGCGTCGGCATCGGCGGGAGTGAGTGTGTGTGCGGACCCCAGACCGCTGGCGACATGCAGTTCCTCGCCCCCACGCGTGTAGTTGCCCGAGCGCACGAAGATGAGTGTCGTGCCGGCCGTGCGGACGCTCGCGGAAACGGATGATTGGGCGCCGGTTCCCAAGGCGACCATCGCCAGCACCGCCGCGACGCCGATGCCCATTCCCAGGGTGATCAGCGCGGTTCTCAGTCTGTTGCCGTTCATGGCCCTCGCTGCGACGCGAAAGCTCGTGACCAGCACCTTCATGACTCGAACCTCATCGACTCGATGGGCAAAGCTTTCGCGGCCTGGCGAGCTGGGTAGTAACCGAAGAAGATTCCGACGGCTGCGGAAATGGCGAAGGACACGACAATGGCCGTTGGCGATAGATCCACGGACCAATGGACGAGCTGGGTGACGAACACGGAGGTCGCGACTCCCAGCGCAATGCCCAGCAGGCCTCCTGCGATACTCAGGCCCATGGCTTCCAGGAGGAACTGCGAAAGGACGTCCCTCGCGGTTGCGCCCACTGCTCGCAGGATGCCGATCTCACGTGTGCGCTCGGTCACCGAGAGCATCATCACGTTCATGATGCCGATGCCGCCTACGAGCAGTGATACGGCGGCAATGCTGATGAGTAGCGCGGTCATGGTCTGACTGGCGCGGTCGAGGGTCTTGCCCAGCTGACTGAGGGTGACTTTCTCCAGACCTGAGACGTTGCCTACCACCGCGGCTGCCACCTCGGGGCGCATCCCTCCGGAGGCCAGCGCCTTGCGTGCCTGGCTGGTCACGGTGAAATCGTCCGGCATCTTGGGGCTGATGTGATGCCGTCGTCGGAGCAGGTCAGTCACCAGTTGAACGACATGCGTGACGTCACCCGTGGACTTCGTGGTGATGGTGATGTCGTTGAGCTTGGACAGGTTCAGCAGCCTCTGGACGGTGGTGACCGGGACGTAGATGGCATCGAATTGATCGTCGCCCGCCTCCGGCTGCTGCAGCCAGGATCCAGAAGCGATGACGCCGACCACTTTGAAGGGCTGGTGCCAGATCTTCACGGTCTTGCCGACGGGGTCGGCGCGCCCGAACAGCTTTTCACTGACTACGGAACCAAGAACGATGACCTGCTCAGAGGCCTGCTCTTCCCGCTCATTGAAGTATCGGCCATGGGGGAACACCCAGGCGCGGCGTATCAGGGGCTGAGCGACGTCGTCGCCGTGCAGGCGCGTAAACCAGCGCACGGTGGGGCCTTCGATGTGCGCGTTCATGTGCACGCCCGAAGACACGTACTGGACGGCGGGAAATTTGCGGATCTCAGTGGCGTCACTGGTCGTCAGCGTCGCCGCTGCGCCGAGTCCGGCTTCCGAGTCCCCCAGGCGTTGGCTGGCCAGGGGGTGGTCGTGGACGGCCATCGGGTCGTCCTCGGCGTGGATTTTCAGCAGGCGACCCGGCTCACCTTCATAGAACACTCCTGAGATCAGACTCGAGCTGCGTCCTTGCTGCCGCGACGGATACCATGCGGAGGGTTCAATGGCGTCATCGGGCGGCTTCTCCCTGGGCGCCTGGTAGTTGCCCGCGGTGACGACGATCAGGTTCATGCCGGCCGAGCGTATCTGGTCCGAGATAGCGCCCTGCGCGCCGCGTCCGAGGGCAATCATGGTCAGAACCGTCGCGACGCCGATGGTCATCCCTGTCATCGTGAGCGCCGTCTGCAGCCTGTTCTTCTTGAGCGCTCCAAGAGCCTGCACCGCGGATCGTTTGAGGAGTCTCATACGACCCCTTTGACGGCTGCTTTGCGTTTGCCGTTGGTCTCGTCCGAGGTGACTCTGCCATCCTTGAACACGATGATTCGCGAGCCGTAGGCGGCCACGTCGTGTTCATGCGTGATGAGCACGATCGTGAGGTTTCGCTCGCGATTGAGCCTTTGGAACAGCTCCATGACCTCCACGCTGGTCTGGCTATCCAGGTTACCTGTGGGCTCATCGGCGAGCAGAATCGAGGGCCGAGTCATGAGAGCCCTTGCGATGGCGACGCGTTGCTGC
>CAZLYG010000181.1:0-9659 GCA_964563075.1 uncultured Steroidobacteraceae bacterium
GCGAGAGCTTCGCCTCCAGTGCATTCCGGCGCAGCAGCCGCTCGGCGAGCTTCGAGCTCCAGATGAGATCGCGCAGGCTCTCGCCCAGTTTCCCCCGGAACCATTGCTGGATCGGCACGCCGAAGCCCGTCTTGCGCCGATAGTGATCGCCCTGCGGAAAATACCGCGCCGCGAGCGCCTTGATGGGCGCTTTCGAGATTCCGCCCCCGAGCTTGTAGCTGTCCGGAACACGCAGCGAGAAGTCCATCAGATCCCGATCCAGAAACGGCACGCGGACCTCGACGGCGTTCGCCATCGACATCTTGTCGGCACGCATCAGCAACAGTTCCGGCAAGCGCAGCTGCAGCTCGAGGAACGTGATCTTCTGCAGCGTGCTCGCACCGGGGCATTGCTCCCGCAGGGTCGAGTAGTAGGGCGCGACCAGATCGAACGAGTCCAGCGCGGCGCTTTCGCGTAGGAAATCCTGACTGAGGACGCGCCGCTTCTCGAGCTCATAGTAGGCGATCGCGGAGGACACGAAGAGCTCCTGCGCCTTGCCATGGCGCTGGAGCACATCGGCGATCTTGGCAATCCTCGGCACGTCGATCTTCGACAGCAGGCCTGCGCCGAGGCGGCTGAGGCCCTTGGGGGCGCCCTGCAGCTTCGACCAGTAGCGCTGATCGTGCAGCAGAAAGCGGCGGTAATTGTCATAACCGCAGAACAGCTCATCCGCCCCCTCCCCTGCATGCAGCACCGTCACGCCGCTCTCGCGTGCGAGCTTCGTGATGAAATACAGGGGCACCGCCACGGGGTCGGAAATGGGCTCGTCCTGCTGCAGAGCCAGAAGCTGCGCCGTGTCGATCAACTCGCGTTCGCCGATCCGCAACTCGTGGTGACGGCTACCCAGCTGTTCGGCCACTTGCCGCGCGGCCGGGGAGTCATCCGGCAGACTGCCGGCGTTGTCCATCGCGACCGTGAACGTGTTGACTTGCTCGGGCGCCACCAGCTTGGTGAAGGCGCTGAGGTTGAGAGTCGAATCGACGCCGCCGGACAACAGAACACCGACGGGCACGTCCGAAGCCAGGCGCTTCTTCACGGACGCGTCGAAGAGCGCCGCCAATTCCTCATTCAGCTCGGACTCGCTCGCCCGCCTCTGCGGCCGTGGCAGTGGCAGCCAGTATTTCGCGATGCTCGGCCTCGCCGTCGTGCCCGGCGAGAGTTCGAGCGTGCTCGCGGCGGCGAGCTTGCAGACGCCCTGTATCAACGTGCCCGGCGGCGGCACCATCAGGAATGACAGATAGTGATAGAACGCGGCTGCATCGATCGACCGGGGCATCCCGGGGTACTTCAGCAGCGCCTTGATCTCGGACGCGAACATGAAGCGGCCGTCGAATAGCGTGTAGTAGAGGGGCTTGACCCCTGCTCTGTCGCGCGCCAGCGTCAACGTGCGCGTGGCTGCATCCCAGATACCGAGCGCGAAATCTCCGTCCAGATGCTCGACGAAGCGCCCGCCGTACTCCTGGTAGAGATACAGAATGGTCTCGGTATCGCTATGCGAGCGAAAAGTGTGTCCGCGCCCCTCGAGCATGCGGCGCAGTTCGAGGTAGTTGTAGATCTCCCCGTTGAAGGTGATCCAGATCCGCCCGTCCGGGGTTGCCATCGGCTGGTGGCCGGCCGGGGACAGATCGATGATCGAGAGCCGGCGATGTGCGAACCCGACGCGGGCACCAGGGGCCAGCCATATTCCCGAATCATCAGGTCCTCGATGGCTGATCGAGGCCGCCATGGCAAGCAGAACGTCCGACTCGATGGGGCGCTCGCTCTGCAGGTTCACGATTCCTACGATGCCGCACACGCTTCACACTCCGGTTGCGGCATCAGCCTGGATGAGGCTATCGATGGCGATCGCTCTTTCCTGTTTGCCGCTCTCCAGGGCGCCCAGGATGATGGCCGTTGCCAACAGACCCGCTGTTGCATCGGCGCCGCCAGCGTCCCGGCCCGTTCGAATGGCCTCTACGAACTCCTGCAAGGCTCCCAGTTGTCCTTTGTCGCCGCGGGGAAGCCTGCCGGTGGACACGCGCGGGCCGAACGAGGACAGCGTCTTGTAGTCATCGACGAGCAGCATCCCGCCCCCGGCTGACAGGCCGATGCGCTCCTTCCCGACCAGTGTTCCGCCGAGCGTCGAATAGGACACGCTCGCCACCGAGCCGCTCGCATACGCCACGTTGAGGACGACATCGGGGTTGAGAAGGTCCGCCGCACCCAGAAACTGCGCGCTGACCCGCTTCGGCTGCTCACCGAACATCCAGTTGGCCAGGTCGACGAAATGGACGGCCTCACCGAGCAGCCGGCCGCCTTCGGACGGTGAGTTGGACCAGTGGTTGGCGATGTTGCCGACGTTGACGCGGATATCGAGCAGTCCCCGCCCGCGGCGGGCGTGGTCCCGCAAGGGTCTGCAGAACGGCGAGAACCGCCGATTGAACCCCACACGCAGAACGCGGCCCGAGCGCCTCTGCGCTGCGACAATTCGCAGGCAGTCCGCAATCGTGAGCGCCATCGGCTTCTCGACGTAGACGTGCTTGCCCGCCTCCAGAGCCGCCAGGACGAGCTCGGCATGCGAGGAGTGACGCGTAGCGATCAACACCGCATCGATGGAATCATCCCCGATGATCGCCTGATAGTCTGAAGTCGCGTAGCGGGCGCCGAACTTCCTGGCGGCAACCGTCGCCGAGGCGCCCGACTTGCTGGCGGTCGCCTGCAAAATCGCGCTCTTGAGGCGGGCCAGGTTGGGCAAGTGCACGCCGGAGGCGTAGCCACCTGTCCCGATGACGGCAACGCGTAACGGACTGGGTGAGCTCGTCCGGCCTGTTGGCTGGAAATCGATCTTCGCCAGCGGCGGCCCGGCCAAATCCGCCTGCTCCTCGCTGTGCTGCAGTAATACTCCGAAGGTCGTGGGGCCCTGCGATTTGAGCTTCGCGTAAGCCTGCGGAGCGTCGCTCACCGCGACTCTGGCCGAAATCAGATCGTCGATGTTCAACCGACCCGTGGACAGCAGCTCGAGGAAGTACTCAAGATTGCGCCCTTCCGTCCAACGCGCGTAGGCGATGGGATAATCGCGACCTTCGAGCTCGTACCCGGGATCATATCTGCCAGGCCCATACGAGCAGGAGAGCCGCAGCTCCAGCTCCTTGGCATACATCTTCGCCCGCTGCAGCCCGAGCCCGACGTCCCCGACCACCGAGACCCGGCCTCGCCTGCGGCATAGATCGAACGCCTGATTGACGATCTCGTCGGATTGGGAGGACGCGCAGATGAGAACGCCGTCCGCGCCGGTCCCGCGTGTCAGTTGCATCGTTGCGACGGTCGGATCCGTCGCGGCTGAGTTATACACCTGCCGCGCCCGCCCGTAACGCTGTGCATGCGTGACCCGAGCCTCGCTCACGTCGAAACCGAAAGCATCGTAGCCCATGGCGGTGGCGATTCTCAGCGCGAGTTGACCGATCAGCCCAAGGCCCAACACCGCGACCGTCTCCCCGGGAGAGAGCTCGAGCCGGCGCAGACCCTGAATCGCTATGCAGCCGAGCGCGCCGAACGCGCCCTGCTCGAACGAGACAGCCGCAGGCAGCTCAGCGGACAGTTTCCTGGGCACCGTCACGATCTGCGCATGGTTGGCGAATCCGGTCCCGATGCAGGCCACGCGCTGCCCCGGCCGCAGCTCCACGTCATTCGCGGCAGCGATGACGACTCCGGCGCAGCTGTAGCCGATGGCCGTGTAGCCGTCGAGCTTGTTACGAACGAGGGAGACCGTCTCGGCCACTCCTTTGGTCTGCACCATCCTCCAGATCTCCCCCGCACGGTCGGCCGATTGGGTTGCCTTTTCCGCCAGGCCCAGCAGGCCCGTGTTCTTCGTGATCGCGGCACCCTCCGTACCGGTGCTGATCAAGGAGTACACGTTGCGAACGAGCGCACATCCGCGCCCCAGGTGCGGAGCAGGGACATCGAGAACCTCGGGCTGACCGCGGCCCGACAGCAGGACTTGTTTCATTGGAGGATTCCGGTCGATGAGGACTCGGGGCGTTGAATGGCCGCTGCTGCACTGCTCGGCTTTGCCGAGGCGTCCTTCAGGGGCTCGCCGAGGGCGGTGATGCGCCACCGGAACCGATGCCGGCCGGTGCGCAGGGTCTGCTCCGCCACCGCCGTTCGATTGCCCTCCTCCCGACCGTAGCCTGCGCTCATCTGCGTTTCCTGCAGGTTGAGAACGGGCCCGTCCTCGGATACCAGACAGGCCGCGTGCGCAATCTCTATTCTGCGCTCTCCAGTCTGGCGGGCATCGGCGGAGCCGAACGGAAATGCCCACCGGGCGCGGGCGTGGGGCGCACTCACGATGATCTCGTCCTCGATATCCACACACTGCTCGTCGGCATTGACCGTCCACTGCCGCATGATCCTCGTTCCCGGCGCAATTCGCTCGTAGCCAGTATGTCCGGCGGCGATCCTGACTGCGTTGGCGGTGCCGACGACCTCGACGCCGACAGGACGCGCATCATCCTCGATGCGCCAGTGACCGGACATTCTCGCCATCTCCTGCCCGAACAGCTCGATCGTCGAATGTCGTCCGGTGCGCCGGTAATCGAGATGTTTCGCAGCGTCGCCCGTGTAGCACGGGCAACCGGGATCGACTACGATGAGCTGCCCGGCCACGCACAGCTCGAAAGAGAGCAGATCGTTGTGCCCGTGGCCGCCGCGGCCTCCCTGACCCACCTCTCCCACATCCACCATGAGAAAGAACCCCGTCTTGCGACTGCGGACGATGACGTAACCTCCGGAGGGAAACGTGAGCACCTCACTGGCCGGTTCGCTCGACGCGCACGGCGCTCGCGTCTCGCCCACCAGAAACAGCGCCGGCAGCCACTCAGTCTCCGCAATCACGAGTTGCCCGATGTCCTGCTTGAGCAGGGCGCGCAACGTGCCGACGATCGGCGCGTGTGAGCTTGGCTGTTGCAGCGTAAACGGCAGCACCACGGCGTCATCAGTATCGCCGAAGGCGGCTCCCGTGCCGTTCGGGCGCATGAGAGCGTCGCTGAACCTGGCGGCCGCCGCGAGGCGGGCCAGGGACGCCGGCGCGAGCGGCACTCCCGCCCGCCAGCGTGCGACCGCCGCGATCGCGAACAGCTCCAGCACCAGCTTGTGGTAGCCGCAGCTCTTCTCGAAATTCACCCCGTCCGGCAAGAACTGGGCGGCAATCTCCCGATCCAGTGCGCGATCCGCGTAGCGCCGCCAGCGGCGCGCTTCCGGGACCACGCCTTCCAAAACGAGCCCGGCGAGGAGCAGGGCGACGAGGTTGGCAGCGAAATGATTTCCCCGGCCATCGGTGAATTCGAGCGCGCGCCACACGAATGAGCCGTGCTCCGCGATCATGAGGATGAGCTGATCTTCGAGCTCGCGGGCGGCACGCCCAAGCTCCGCATCACGCGCGCCGACTCGCAACTCGACAGCGCGCGCGAGATCCAGCAGCATCGTCAGCGAGACCGTCCGGACCGATGCTTCCATCGGGTTCCAGTTCACGCTGTGAGCGAGGGGGTTTGCAGCGCGCCAGCGGGTCAGAACCCCGGTGATCCAGTGCAGCCGGCCGACTTCCGGCTCGGCGGTGCTCTCGGCGGCCAGAGCGGTCACCAGATAGGCCAGGCGCGACAACTCCCATGGAAATTTCACGTCATAAGGAGTCGAGCGGGTCTCGTAGAAACGATAGCGCTTAAAGTACTGTCCGGGCCAGTGCTTCTGAAAGCGCCAGTCGGTGGCGAAGTCGTACATCTCCAGCGACGGGATGTCGCTGCCGAAGATCTTGAAACGCGAGCTCCTCACCGCGGAGGCCAGAGCGAGCAGGTGCTTACTCTGACCCGGACTGAGCGGACCTGGCGAAAGGAGTATCCGCTGCGCAAGATCCCTGTCACGAGCGCGCAGTTGTGCCTGCAGACGCTTCGAGATCGCCTGCCAACGACCCGCCTTGCCCATCCACCAGAGAGTGATGTGCTGTCGCGCGCGAAAGGCCACGACCTGCGCTGGCTTGCTGGCAACTGCGCGAAGCGCATGAATCAACATCGGGCGTCTGCTCGGCACCGCGCTCACGAGGCATCGTTAGGGCTGCGTACGAAGAGGAGCGTCGCCAGTACGCAAAGCAGCAACCCCACGACCGGCCCGAGCGCGATGAGCAAGGTCCGGCGCGGGCGCACGAAGTCATCGGCATCGGCCGGCAGCGCGGAATCCACTACCCTGAACGCATACTCGTGAGTGACGGATGCGATCATGCGCTGGCGGATCTGCGCCTCGATCAGATGATTGATCGTGTCGCGTGTCTGCACAAACGGGCTCGCCTCGCGTGCCTTCTCCAGATAATCTATGTACGCGGCCGTGGTCGTGATCGTGCGTGACCGCATTTCCGCGTTCACACGCGCGATCAGATCGTTCGCCCAGTCGGATGCTTCCTGCCGATTCGTCCAGTCGACGCTCACAGCAATGAGACCGGTCTTCTTGTCCCGCGAGATTGAAAGGACGTTGTCCTTGAAGTAGCGCACGCCCTGCGCCAGGGTGGGCACCTTGTGCGATCCCCAACCCCCGTTGGGCGCATGCGCGTCGTACTTCGAGGCGAACAGCTGCGGCAGCAGCTGGTGATCCGTGATGAAAGTCTGGAGGAAGCTACGTGACTGAAGAACGGCGAGGGCCTCTTCGGTGGCGGAATCCCGCTGACCGATGTTGATGTCCGCCAACGACGCCAGCCCCCCTAGGTCGTTCAGCAACGACTGTGCGCCGGCCTCCTTGCCGAAGTTCATGGGCACGACCACCACCGTCGAGCGATACACAGGCGTGCTCAGGAATGCGACCGCGACGAAAATCACCGTCGACAGCAATATGGTCCCCGCCACCCACCGCACGCGCCGACGCAGCTCCCGGAGAAGGTTGCCCGGAACCAAGTCGTACTGTCGGGCCTCTGCATTCACAGTCTCTGCAACTCCTGGCCGGCTGTGGCGCGCGTGCACGAGCTCATCACTGTCCGTCCCCACTATTGCGCTCCCGCGCGCCGAGTTGTGGATTGCAAGGCGTTTTTCTCATAGTCTTTCGCGAGCCGTGGCGCCGGCCGCCGTGGCCGCATTGTACTCAAGGTGGGAGCGTTCTCGACACAATCCGCGTCGCCATTCGGCGCCAGCGCCTCATGAAAGGCATGCCGCTGGATAGCGTGCGATACTGCACCCGCAGGCTGCCGCTCGCGGCGACTGCACCTCATGAAGGGTGAGTGTGCCGGAGAATCATGAAGAGGACGAATTTCACGGCTCTGGGCGTAGTCTGCGGGTTGCTGGTTGCGGCCCAGGGAACCGCCTTCGGACGAGGTGTCAGCCCCTATCTGCCCCTGAACCTGGAGCCGGAGATGGAACGGCAGATAGAGCGCGTACTCATCCTGGCGGATAAGCCGGTAATGACTCGGCCGATCGCCGCCGCCACAGTGCTCGACGCGCTGCCAAAAGCGTGCAGGATCGATGCGATTCTATGCCGGCACGTGAGCCGGTTCCTGGCTCGCTACACCCACGATACGGGACTCACCGATCTCAGCGTCGAAGGTTCCGCAACGAATGGCGCGGACGTGACGCTCCCCGAGCGCTACGGCCTCCACAATCGCAGTGCCTGGAACGCCTCCCTCCAGGGGTACATTCAACCCAGCGACTACCTGCTCGTGAACCTCGGGGGCGTTGCCTACGAGGGTGATGAGAATTTCACCGGCTCGATGCTCAGCCTCGGATTCAGCAAAGCGCAGCTGGACATCGGCTACAAGCCGCACTGGTTCTCGCCGCTGAGCGACAGCAGCATGCTCATGAGCAGCGAGGCGCCGACGATGCCGTCCGTGTCGCTTTCCAACTACGAACCGCTGACCCGGCTCGGGCTGCGGTACGAGTTCTTCGTCGCCCGCATGACCCGGGAAGATCACATCGTCTTTGGCGAGGGCTACACGGCCGGAAACCCGCGCCTGGCGGGCTTCCACCTCGCCATGGAGCCTGCCAGCGGCTGGTCATTCGCCCTCAACCGGGTCCTGCAGTACGGCGGCGGCGAGCGGGGTGGCAGCTCGATTTCCGCGCTGTTCCATGCATTCGTCAACCCTTCCGGCGCGCAGACGGCCGCCCCGGGTTCCGTCCAGAACGCGGCCAACCAACAGGCTTCGGTCACGAGCACTCTGTTGTTTCCAGGCAAGGTGCCGTTTGCCGTTTATGTCGAATATGCGGGCGAGGACACCTCGCACGGCAAGAACTATCTACTGGGCAACTCAGCCCTATCCGTGGGTATCCATTTTCCGCGCCTGTGGCAGCATTTCGATGTGACGCTCGAGGCCTCCGAGTTCCAGAATGCCTGGTACGTGAACAGCATATGGCAGGACGGCATGATCAACGACGGACGCGTCGTGGGCGCCTGGTTCGGTGACCAGCGGGTCTACAACGATGGGATCGGCGCCCAGAGCCAGATGGTCCGCCTGGGTTGGGATGGGGCGCCCTTCGGCGGGGTATTCGAGCTGCGCTACCGCACGCTCGAGAACCAGGACTACGGGCCGTATGCATATCACCGCTTTCGGGATCTGACCCTCGGCTACTCGCGCCCCTGGAAGACCTATACCCTCGGCGTAGAGCTGGAGGGCGGTCAGGATGTCTTCGGGTCGAGCTTCTCGCGCGTGTCCGGTTTCATGCGCTTCAATCCGGACGGCGGGGGGTCCGCGCTGCTGGGGGACGCGCTCGAAGGGGATTCTTCCACGGATGATACCAAACGCGGCGAGCTGTTCGTCGCCGCGGGCGCCACCGAATATCGCCTGACCACCGATCTGACGCTCGGCGTTCCGAAAACCACAAGCGCGCCCAAGACATCGCCGCACTTCGAACTCGGTGCGCGCCGCTCACTGACCGAGCACCAGGACCTGGGTACCCGCCTCGAGCTCGAGAATATCGGCGGGCACAGCCTCATCGGTGTGCGGCTGCTCGACTATCGCTGGCGCTTCAACAATCCGCTGGCCCTGAGCGCGTTCCTGGGCGCCGCACGCTACTCGCTCGCAACCCCCGCATATGGCTTTTATTACGGACTCGGCGTGCAGTACCGGAACGTGCTGCCGGGGTGGGATGTCGGCGTGGACGTGCGCTACGACGACAGCATCGCGCGCGACCACCTTCTGCCCAGCGATCCGCCGGATGTCGGCTTGCGCAACGACGCGTTCTACGATGTGTGGGCAGCCACTTTCACCATCAGCCGCAAATTCTGAGGCTGCACGCAGCGCTGCGCCCGTTCACTGTGCGGCGCTCGAGGGAAAGGGAGGCTCCGCCTCAGCCCCGCCACTTCGCCACGCTCACGAGCAGTTTCGCAACGGGGGGGCTCGCCGGATGCCCTCCGCAGGGGTCCTGTACGGCGGGGATCAGCTGCTCCGCCAGCCTCTTGCCGAGCTCCACCCCCCACTGGTCATAGGCATTGATCCCCCAGAACACGCTCTGCGTGAGCACCTTGTGCTCGTAGAGCGCAATCAGCTTGCCGAGGGTGGCCGGATCGAGCCGCTGGAACAGTACGATCGTGCTCGGCCGGCTCCCCTGGTGGACCTTGTGCGGTACCAGCGCCTCGATCTTCTCCGGCGGCAGTCCTTGACGTTCGAGATCCGCGCGTAC
>CAZLYG010000182.1:0-9655 GCA_964563075.1 uncultured Steroidobacteraceae bacterium
CGAGCCTGCCATGTTGGGGGATCAAGGTTGCGCTTCCATGATCCCGGCCGGGCATTTCAAAGCGCTTACGTGACGGTTTCATGACAGAGAGACCGCTGATCTCACTGCGTGTCGCACTCGACTCCGAGACAGAACATCCGCACGACGATGAACGCCGGCTGCAGGCTCTGCGTGAGCGCCTGGAAGTTGTTGCCGGCCTGCAGGCTCTGACTCAATTGATCAGCGACCGCCTTGCCGGCATCACCGAGCGAGTTCGCACCGGAGAGGGCGCCGGACAGGGCACCGGCATCCGAGACCGGTACACCGGTGGAGGTGCCGCCGACTTTGATGTTGCCGACGTTGAGCACGGCGACCGCCGCGATATTCAGGTCGCCGGCGACGCGGATACCGGCCTCGCCGGCATTGACGACGCCCGTAGGCGCAATGAGGTCGACGATCCCCGGCTTGATCCCGCGCACCGTCAGCAGCTGGCCGATGCCGCTGCCGCTTACCGCACCGATCGGGTTGACGAACACGTTTCCCTTGATGTCGGTCTCGATGACCGGTGGCGGAGCACCCTGGGCCGTCTTGGCGCCCTTGCCGGCATCGATGCTGCCGAAGGACGACCAGAGAATGATGTTGCCGCCCTGCAGAGTGAGGATACGCGACTGGTTGACGTCGAAATCGCCGTCGGCAAAGCCCTGGATCGCCCCCGAGGCCAGCACCAGCAGGCCGAGATTCGACTCGGCGGAGATCGGCGGTTGCAGATTCGGCTGACCCTTGACGTTCGCCAGTTCCTGGGGAGGATTCGGCACGCCGACCACGACGGCGCCCCGGGTGCCAGCAGATCGATGTCCCCGCCCTGCGAGGTCTTCAGCTGGCTGAAAAACATGTTGATATCGCCCTGGTACGTGAGGGGAGCGCCGCTGGCATCCTTCGTCGGGAAGAGCGTATTGATCGCGTTGTAACCGCGATCGTAGGTAGCACCGCTTCGCGTGTGCGCGAGCCCTGTCGCGTTCAGCTCGTCGGTCAGCACCTGCGAGATGAACGGCAACTGCAGCGTGCGTGGCAGCGCGCTGAACCGCGCGAGCGCCTGCCCCTGGGTCAGTCCTGTCTCCTGGGGGGAGAGGTCGGTCACGTAACTCAGGAGATCGTCAGCGTAGAGGCTGGGAGAGCCTGCAGCGCTCGGCGTCAGATAAGTGCTGATGAACGAGTCGTAGGCGGGTTGCCGCAGACTCCCGTCCGCGTTGTCGCCGAGACCAGCCGCCACGACCAGAGTCGCCCCATTGCTGGGAAGGCGCGCGTCGTACAGTCGGCCGGTCGTCTCGATGCCGGTGCTGTCGCCCAGATCGATGCCGTGGCCGGCGACCGCCTCGACATAGCCCGGGCCGCCGACCTGAATGCCGGTGGAATTGGAGACGAGCTGGTTGGTATTCGGGTCGCGCTGGGTGTCGTACTCGAGCGCGCCGCCAGCCTGGAACAGAGTGACATCCGCCGGGCCCAGGTTCTTGCCGGTGTAGTTGAGGTTCACGATGTTGCCACCGGCGACGAAGTCCGCCTGCTTCGGGAAGCTGATGGTGCTGCCGCCGGTCTGTACGATGTCGCCATCCGCGGCGACGACGCGCACGGGCACGGGATCGTCCTGATGCAGCGGGGTCGCAGGCAGCGTGACGAGCTCCAAAGGTATCTGGGTGGCTTGCACCGCAGGGGTCACCACGCTGCGTACCTGGGAGGGGTCGACTTCCGACAGGCTGACTGGCGGTGCGAACGAGATGTTCTGCTGGGCCAGCAGGCTCAAGTTGCCGATTGCAGAGGCAAACAGCTCAATGCCGCTGCCGCTCATCGAGATACTGCCGGAGAGTGCTGCGACGTTCAGAGTAGCCGGGTAGAGTGCAATGTCGGCAATATTGTTGTACCCGCTATCCAACGCGGCGCCGTTGTTTGCCGTGGCCACCAACCCGCCGATGTGGTCACTCAAGTCCACCTTACCGCCAGTACTCGTCAGGTTCACGGCACTATCGGCGGAGTAGGTGTAGAAGTAGGCATTCGTGTTGACGCCCAGACCTGCGCTGGCGACAGTGCTGCGGTTCGTGCCGGCCTCGGGCATAGCCGTACTGTTGAACACTCCGTCGAGCGCAACGTCGCCACCCGCGGTCAGGTTGAATGTGCTGTCAGCAAGGGCCAGCACCGGCGCGAATAACTGCGGCGATGCCGATTCGATCGCGCCGCCCGCCTTGATGGAAGCGTGGCCGAGATCGTCCTCGAACAGGCCGCTCTCGATGTTGCCGCCAGCCGATACGGTCAGAATGCCGCCACCGTCGACCACGAGGCTGGACGGATCGAACGTCGTACTGCGCGTCGCTGTCACTCCGAGGCGGCCGGTCGTCGGAATAACCGCCGAGAGGTTGACGATGTCACCGCCGGCCTGCACGTTGACATTGCCACCACCGAGCGCACCGATGCCCTGCTGGAAGGCGCTCGATTCGATCCACCATGCGGTGTCGCGCACCACGTTCCCGTTTGTGAGTATGTTCCCTTGCCGCCACAGCCAGTTGCTGACCAGGTTGGTCGTCGGTGCGCTGACGATATCGTTCACCGCCGTGACCGAAATGTCGCCGCCGCCGACGGGAAACTCCGGCTGGGAGAAGGTCGTCACCGTGATACTCGGAGGGGTAAAGAACTTCGGAGCATTGGTAGAGGGCGCCCCAGCCGTATAGATGACCGACTGCTGCGCGGTGAGGAGCGAGGAAACGGTGTCATCTGCGTTGCAGCCCAGGCAGACATCGTGCCCGGCGGCAATATCGATGTTGCCGTTACCGGTCCTGATGAGCATTCCCGGAGAGAGAATGAAGTTGCCGCTGCCGCGCTGCGTGGCCAGCGGATTTGCGCTGCCCAGATCCGCTCCGGCAGAGAGCTGATAGCTCCCGGAGTCGCCGCCGGCCAGCGACCAGACCGGCAGGGCGGCGTTGGGACGGGCTGGGGCAAAGCCGTCAGTCAGCGAGCCTTTGAAAATCAGATTGCCCGCGGCCCGCAACGTCAGGTCGATGGGCACGCCGTTGTCCGCACTGGTGGCGAGCGCGTGCAGGTCCAGATTTGAGGTCAGGGTCAAGTCACCCGAGCTCGTCACGTTTACGCCGGGCCGCGCCTGGACCGCGAAGGCGCTATTCGCAGGAGTGAGGGCGGCGGCAATGCCAGGAGCCTGGGCCGCGAAGCTGCGAACGTCGTTCGTGAGCGTGGTTGTCCTGAGTGCGCCCGTAGTCCCGAGTGATGCCACGTCATACGACCAGTCACCGTCGACTACAACGACCGTCGGCTGGCTGCTTGTGATGGTGGCAGCTATCGGATTGACGTTCACGGTGCCGGTGCTGCTGTTGTAACCGGCTGCGATCCTCAGCTGTCCGTCGGGATTGACGCCCGGGTTGTCGGTGCCCGCAACGGTGGCTGCCCCGCTGATGTCGACTGTCGAGCCGCTCACCAGATTGACCGTTCCGCCGGCGCTACCCAGTGTGATATTGCCGCCGCGAGCAGGCGACGTGGAGCCAGACGTCGGCAGTGCCGCGGCGTTGAGTACAGACCCGTTGCTGAGCGTCAGCCCCCCGTTCGCCCACAGCGAGATGTCGCCACCGCCGGATGGCCCACGAGTGTCGAGTGTACCGAATACTGAGATTCTGCCAGTATCCGCGGTGAGCTGAATCGAACTGGCCTTCAGGGTGTCGTCCGCTACCACTTCAGCATCGCCGCGGTCGCGGATCGACACCGCACCCTCGAAACCCTGGCTGTTCAGGTTGAGGGAGGAGAGGGTAAACGGGGAGGCGTGATCGAGATTGCCGGCGGTATCGAGTGTGAAACTGCCGGACGGCTGTGCGGCCGCCGCACTGCCTTTGAGAGTGCCGCCCAAAGTGAGCTGACCGGCGGGCACGAGCACTGTGAGCGAGCCGGCTGCGCCACTCGTCTTCCCATCGGGTGAGGTCGCGCCGGAGACATCAACCGTCGCCCCGCCGAGGATGTTGACACTACCCTGTTGCGAGGCGAGCTCGATTGCCCCACCCGGAGCCACGGCATAGGTATCGAAGTACGGGTTGGCCACCCCGGCTGCGCTGACCGCACCTCCTGCGCCCACCGTAATGTCGCCACCCCCCTGCGCGAGGAGCGAGACAGTTCCGGAAGGCATTTCGATCAGGCCGTTCACGGCCACTGCAGGCGAACCGGCAGGGGCGGTGCCGGCAATGGCCAGGGACCCGCCAAGTCCGGCCGCCGAGAGCGACTTGCCGCCCCCACCACCTAGCTGCGCGACGCTGACTGCACCCGTGTTGTTGGTAATGGTTTGCTGCGCGGCAGCGTCCGTGCTGATGCGTGTACTCTGCAGGGTCAGAGCGCCGGCGTCGGTCAGGTCCAGAGACCCGACTCCTTGACCACGAATGTCGCCGCCCGCCGCCGCCAGCGTCACGCCGCCGAAGCCGGCGATTTCCTTGGCGCCCGCGCCTACAAAAATCTGCGCCGTACCCGGCGAAGTCTGCACGGCTCCCGGCGATGCCTGCGCATTGGCGGAGATGCCGCCGGGAATCGCATTCAGCATCAGCTGACCCGTACCATTGGGAGCTTGCGAGAACACCGGGCCGGAGGTCGTGACTGCAGAGTTCAGCAACGTTATCGTGCCCGCCTGGATGGTCTTGTCGCCGTCGCCATATCCCGCGATGCCGCTGGCGTCGAGGGTCACGCTCTCCAGGGTTGGCGCACCGGTCGACGTGGTCGAGCCGAGAGAGACTGCACCGTAGAAATCGATCGTCGAGCCACTACGCAGGGAAAGCGCAGTCAGCCCGGTGAACGTCCCGAGCAGCTCGCTCGTAACGTTCAATCCCGCGGTACCCTCCGGCACGGCTCCCAGACTGATGTGACTCGAAGAAGCTTCGACAGCCGCGACGTTTATCGAAGCATCAGGGGCCACACTCGTATTGGCGGCGGCGTCGAGAATCAGGCTGTTGCCGCTGACGGCGGCTCCCGAGGCAATCGCGAGTGCTCCCTGTGGAGAGCTCGGCAGCCGGTTACGTACGATCGCAGCCTGCGGCCCGCTGGAAATTCGCAACAGAGCTCCGTCGCCAGCCACATCGAACGCCGCGGTGCTGTCGGTGGAAGTACCCGTGGCCTTCAGCGAGCTGCCGTTCGCAAGCTGCACGCTCTGTGTGGCGGCCAGAATGATCTCCGGGGCCGTCAGCGGATCGGCGCCGGTATTGTCGATGCTGACCGAAGTAGCTCCGACGTTGAGGGTATCTGCTGTGGGAGCCTCGGTGCGCGAGGCGCCGAGAATCAGAGTCGATGCCCCAAGCTGGTTCAAGGAGCTGGCCGTCAACTGCAGCGAGCCGTCCGCGATGGCTCCCGGCTCCGTGACTTCTATCTGCGAGGCGATGATCGAGGCGATGCCACCGAGGCCGGTCCGGGTAATGTCGTTACCGCTGGCATCCTTGCCGGCGATGTATTCGGCGGGTGCAAATCCGATGGTCCCCTGCAGTCGCAGCGCATCGCTGGCGCTCAACTGCAGCTCGCCCGCATCGGCGGGCAGATTCACCGCTGTGGCTTTGGTCGCAGCGGCGGCGGCGCTGAAGAATGTGTTGGCGTAGGAGTCCGTGTACTGCGACTCCGTGCGGATCACCGCGCCCGGGGTCAGCAGGAAAGTGGAATTGCGACTGTCGATGATGTCCGTGCCCGCCTGGGCAAAGCGGCCTGCCGCAAGGTACGAGCCGCCCGGCTGCAGGACCGCAGCGCCACTCACGATATCGCTGTTCGCGCTCACCAACTGGACGGCGTAGGCGCCGGGAAGCAGCGCATACCGGGCCGGCAAGAGGGCGTAATAGCCGGCTGCGAGCCCCGCAACGCCGCTCAGGTAGATCTCGCTGCCGACCGGGATGTCGCTTCCCAGGGAGTACTGATGATCCAGGGGTGCAAACTGCGAGCCGAGTGTCGGCAGGATGGCGTAGGAGTTGCCGTTGCCCGGCAACAGTACGTCCTTGGAGCCGCCGGTCCCGGCAATGAACTCGTACGCGTAGAGATCGCCGCCACCGGACAAATCGACCTTGGCACCTGAGTCGATGATGACGTCGGCGCCCCCTGCGCTCACCTCCTTCGGGCTGAGCGAGCTGATGACGGTGGTCGTGCCCTGGTCATCGTCTGCATACGTCCATTGCTGACCGTTCTGAGTCGAGCCGTAGGGAATGACGGTGCCGGCTCCCGACACGGAGGTCTCGCTGCCGGTGTGCAGCGCAACCAGGCTTTGCGGGCCGACACCGTTGAAGGTGATCTGTCCAAATGGAGCTCGCAGCACACCATACTGGTTGATCTGCGGTGAATTGATGGTCAGATCCCCGAGTGCCGATAGCGGCACCGAGGTGGGGGCTGCGCCGGGGAAGATCGTCACCGTGCCGGGTGTGTATGTGTAACTCGACGCCAACGTCGGATCGGCGACGGCGCCGTTCTGCGCCACGTCCGTCGGATTGATGACGAAGTCGGTCCCCGTCGTGGGATAGATCTGCGTCGCCCTGAGGGTGAGATCTGCCGAGCTCTTCAGGGAGCCGCTGAAATCGGTGCTGTCGTGGAGAGCTCCCGGGCCGACGCCATAGGTCAAGCGAATGTCGCCGCTCGCAACGAGCGAGGCCGACTGAAACCCGCTGAGAGCGCTGTTGCCGACGAGATCGATCAGCGATCCCGTCACGCTCAGGGAGGCATCGCCGGCAGTCGGTGAGAAGGCCTCCGGGTTGCTCGGATCGTAAATGCTGTTGCCCAGGGCCACATAGGCGGAGCCCAGACTGGCCCGGGTTCCGGGTGTGGCGGCGAGCTCGCGATCGCTCAGCACCAGGCTCGACTTCGGTGCCAGGCTGGGAGATGCATCCAGCGTGATCACCTCGGGGCTGAGAAGTTGCACGCTGTCGAATCCGCCGGCGGCGATCGTTGCCGTGCTGATGCGGCCGATTCCGTCCTCTGCGACCCCCGTCTGATCGACGGGCAGGCCATCCGGCAGACCTGTCCGGCTGGTCACTACCAGGTTGCGGTCCGTCAGCGGGTAGGCTCCGACGGCAGTACCCTGATTGTTTGAATTGAACGCAGCCGCGATCTGCGGCGAATACACTGACGACCCGACCGAGCCAATCGAAATGGTCAGATGGCCGCCGGCTGCACCCGGCACGTTGGCGGCCGCGCCCAGCAGGGTCGAGTTCAACACGGCGTTTTCCCTGGCCCCGATATCGATGCTGCCTGCGGCTCCGGCGACGGTAGCAGGCACGACGCCCAGGCCCTGTTGCGCCTCATCGACGATGCCCGACGTTCCTGACACGTTCAGCACGGCGCCGGCATCGGCCACCACCGATCCCTTGTAGGCGAGCACGTTGATCGCACCGCCCGGCAAAATCTGTCCTTGCCGGTAACCGAGCGTGTTCTGGTCGGTATAGATCGCCGCGAAGCCCGGCGCAGACAGCCGCGCTGTCGGACCGATGAGCAACTCCTGGTTGGCCACGTAGCCGTCAGTGTCGCTGGACCCCGCAGCAGCTACGGTGGGTGATACCTCCAGATTGATCGTTCCCGCGGGCGCGCTGATGGTGCCTGATACCGACAGATTCTCGCGTGCGCTCAGAGTCACCGTCGCGCCGGGGTCCGTGGTGATGGCCACACCGGGATTCATCGTGAGATTTCCGGCCCCGGGCAGACTGAAGCTGGAGAGAGTCGAAGCGAACGACAGGCTCACCGGATGCCGGTACTCCTGTTGCAGAGTCTCGAGCTGGGTGAACGCGGACAGGCTCGTCCCGGTGCGCTGCAGCAGCGGGTTCGCGGTGAGGAACAGGCTCTCCTGGACGGGCGCAATGAGGACTGTCCGGGTCGGGTCGCTCGAGCCGAGCGTGAGCCCGTCGATGCCCGTGATGAGATAGTTGGCAAAGCCGCCCTGGGTGAAAAATTCGGGTGCCAGAGACAGTGCTCCCGCACGGCCATCCGGATCGCCCGCCACGGTGACCCAGGCCGAAGAGATCGCCAGAGACCCGCCCGATCTCAGGCTCGCGCCCCGCAACGTTCCGTCGAGCGTGACACCTGCTGTATCCAGCGTGGAGCTTTGACGAGGTCCTCCGGCCGCGAGGGTGATGGATCCGGCCGCTCCGTCGGTCAGTTTGTTCGCCGCATTGATACAGGCGCCTCCAGATACGTCGATGAGGCTACCGGCTTGGAGAACGACGCTGTTCTGCGCGGCGGCAGTGAGTGACACGCTGCCGCCGTTGTACAGCATGGGCGCCGTGCCCACCTCAGTGGTGACATCCGGAGAATCGTTGACCCAATTGCCACTGACATCGAGGGATGCGCCGCTCGCGAGCACAATGGGGCTGGCATCGCTGGCCGTCTGCCCGGACAGGCTGGTGTCGGTCTTGAGGATGACCGATGACCCCGACGAGTGGATGGATCCGGCAACGAGCACGGAGCCGCCCTCGAGGTCGACACTGCCGTTGCCCGGCATGGACAAGTTCGTCGTCGCGGGCAGCGTGATTGCACCGTTGCTGTACACCACGAACCGGTTGAAGCCGTTGGCGGCGAGATCATGGATGTCCAGCTGCACGACGCTTTGCGCGGGCAGCAGCGAGGCAGACGGATCGAAGGCGCCGAGAGCATCCTGGAATCCGCTCACCAGGTCCACGCTCGGGGTAACCAGATTGACTGTCCCCCCGGTCGCCAGATTCGGGGATCCCGGGTCGCCAAGCGAAAACGCGCCGCCTTGCGGCAGCGTCGCCGCGGTACGCTGGTAGAGCCCAGGCGTAGTGGTGGCCAGCATGCTGCCGCCCAGGTACGGATCGGGGCTGGTTATCGAGATGGCCCCCGCCGCTGAGCCCTGCAGGAAACCCGGCATGGTGCCACTGGGGCTGAAGCTCGTTGTGATGCCCCAGCGCGGATCGGTGTAGGTGTAGCTATCGCCGAACCCGACATACTGGATGTCGTTCGGCGCGCTGCCGATATCGTAGACCTTACCGTTCGCGCCGATGAGCTTCGTCGTGGTTCCGGGAGAGTTCTGAAACGCGATGCTTCCGCCCGAGACGTTCTGGACCGAGCCCGCACGCGTGATGACATCCCCGCCGGAGGACAGGGCGATGCTCCCTCCCGCCGTCAACTCCTCCTGTACGGTATGCCCGATGGTGTTGGCGTAGGACTGCAGAGTCGCCGCATTCAACAGAGGGGTGCCCTGCGTAATGTCCACCGTCACAGTCGACCCGTGCAGGAAGCCACCGCGCAGCAACGGGTCGTCCTGCAACTCGTTGGCCCCGAGCTCGATCTGCACCAGATTCTGTGCGGCCGGCGCCGAAACCTGCTGCAGCCCGGACACGTCGATATTGCTGCCTGAATCCAGATAGATGCGCGATCCATCAGCCTGGGCCGACAACGTATGCGCCTGCTCGTTCGCCACGTAGGTGAACGGAGCCGCGCTGGCCACTGCGTCGACCTGACCGCCCGGGGCCACTATGGAGGCACTCCCCTGTAGCGCGATCGTCTTGCCGACGAGATTGACCTGAGACGGGTAGAACGCCTGGGCGTTCGTGATCGTGCCGGTATCGGTACTGTCGGGCTGCACCTCCGTGACGCTGCCGGAGGCAAGCGTGAGAGAGCCGCCCACCGTGGGCAGCAGCTGTCCCTGGGTGAGGCCCACTTTGCTGGTGTT
>CAZLYG010000183.1:0-3438 GCA_964563075.1 uncultured Steroidobacteraceae bacterium
GCTCCGCGCGATTGCGGAACAGGGCGAGGACGCGCCCATCCTCTTCGGGAGGGGCTTCCTTGCGAAAGGGTAGTTTGATGAATCCGAGCTGTCGCAGCGACTTCATGAGCCATCGAGCCAGAGAGAGCGGCAGGCCCGCTCCTCTCCACTCAGGTTCCTGCGATGACCCTCGTGGCGGAAGAGAAGCGATGCCCACGCTCCACACAGTATTCCAGCCACTTGTTTAACATCACATTGCGCGCCCAGCGCTGATCCAGTTCACGCTCCGCCTGGATGCGCAGCGCCTTCAGGACGTGCTGGCCGTGTGAGCTGGCCCACTCCTGGGCTTCAGCGAGATGGGCGTCGTGGTAAATCCGCACCCGCATATCCGGGAACTGCACAGTTCCCGTGGCCTGCGGCAACACGTAGGTGAGATTCACCGTGCTCGTGTAGGGAGTGCGCTCGGTCACGTTGAGAAGAAGATCACAATCATCGGCAACGCTGGAACGATGCGCCCCATCGAGCGTGGGCAGCGCCCGCACCAGCCAATTCATGCGCACATAGTTGCTCTCGTAGAGCCCCATCAGTGCGACGAACGTGCGCGGCCGCGCCCGCCAGGAAGCGAGCGCCAGAGAATCGTTCATTGCGGTATCGGTGAGCATCTGGCCCGACTATAACCCACACTGTCGGACACGCAAGCCATTCGTGTCCTGTTTTTTTGCCCTTGGCGGCAACTGCGACCCAACGCACGAAACGTGCCAGATCGCACCGCCGGCGCGGAAAATCAAGGCCGCAGCCGGCGCTCGATTCCGGTGGTGTTGAGGATGCGGCTGGCGATCTCCTCGATGGAACATTCCGTCGTATCCAGAGACGGAATCGCATAGCGGGTGAACAGCGCCTGCGCGGCGCGCGTCTCGTACTGCACCTGCTGCCGCGAGGAATAGCGGCTTTCGGGCCGGCGCTCGTTGCGGATCTGTTGCAACCTCTCCGGCCGGATGGTCAAGGCATAAAGCTTGCGACGGTAGGATTGCAGGCGTTCGGGCAGCTTGCCCGCCTCGAGGTCCTCTTCGGTCAGCGGGTAGTTGGCGGCGAACACGCCATACTGAAGTGCCATGTAGAGGCAGGTGGGAGTCTTTCCGGAACGCGACACACCGACCAGGATCACATCGGCGTGCTCATAATCGTTGCCGGTTCCGTCATCGTTCGCGAGGGCGAAGTTGGTGGCGTTGATACGTGTCGTATACGCTGCGATATCCGCCATGCCATGCGCTCGCCCGGCGCGATGCGTCGAGCGCGTGTTGAGCTCGCGCTCCAGAGGACCGACGAATGCCGCGAAAAAATCGAGGAACAGGCCGTTGGCCGTGAGCACGATGTCGCGCAACTCGTCCTGCACGAGCGTACTGAAAATGATGGGACGCACTCCCTCTTCTTCGCACGCGCGGTTGATGCGCCGCACGGCCTCGTGCGCCTTGTCAACGCTTGACACAAATGGCAAAGTGACGGGGCGGAATTGCAGACCCTCGAACTGTGTCATGAGGCTGTGACCCATCGTCTCCGCAGTCACACCCGTCTGGTCCGAAACGAAGAATACGGTTCGACGGCTCACTGCGCCCTTCCGTCCTGCGCGGCCTGTGGTGACGCGCAGTGTTTCACCCCGTGAGGCCTGGAGCAAGCTCATCAGCGCTGTGCGGCGCTGCGCCCCCCCAAGTTGAGGAGCTGCGAAGTAGAGGAGCTTCAGTGAACGACGACTACGTAGTCCCCTTTGAGCGTCTGGGCCGTCACGATGTCGACACAGTGGGCGGCAAGAACTCCTCCCTCGGGGAGATGATCAGCTCCCTGGCTCAGGCCGGCGTCCGCGTGCCCGGCGGCTTCGCAACCACGGCGCATGCCTACCGCGAATTCCTTGCACAGGAGGGGCTCGATGAGCGCATCCGCAAGGAGCTTGCAGGGCTCGATGTGGATGATGTCGAGAAGCTTGCAGCCACCGGTGCGCGCATTCGCCAATGGATCCTCTCGACGCCTCTCCAGCAAGCTTTTCACCAGGCCGTGAGTCATCAGCTGCAGGCGATGAGTGGCGGCCGGGAGATCGCGGTTGCCGTGCGTTCTTCCGCCACCGCGGAAGACCTGCCGGAGGCCTCGTTCGCCGGCCAGCAGGAAACGTTCCTCAACGTACGCGGCGAGCCCAACGTTCTGACAGCCCTGCACGAGGTGTTTGCTTCTCTCTTCAACGATCGGGCCATCGCATACCGCGTTCACCAGGGGTTCGATCACGCTGCTGTCGCACTTTCGGCGGGCGTGCAGCACATGGTGCGCAGCGATCTGGGTGCGAGCGGAGTGATGTTCACGCTCGACACCGACTCCGGTTTCAGGGAAGTGGTGTTCATCACTTCCTCGTACGGACTGGGCGAGACCGTGGTTCAGGGCGCCGTCAATCCCGACGAGTTCTACGTGTACAAGCACTCGCTGCGCGCGGGGAAGCAAGCCATCTTGCGGCGCAACCTCGGAGAGAAAGCCATCAAGATGGTTTACGCGCCTCCGGGCTCCACGGAGCGCGTCGCGACAGTCGACGTGCCGAAGGCCGAGCGCGCGCGATTCTCGCTGAACGATGCGGACATCCTCACTCTTGCCCGGCAGGCACTGATCATCGAGCAGCACTATGGTCAGCCGATGGATATCGAGTGGGGTCAAGACGGCGCAACCGGCGACATCTACATCCTGCAGGCGCGGCCGGAGACGGTGCAAAGCCGTGCCGGCCGCACCATTCAGCGGTTCTCACTGAAGTCGCGCTCCAAGGTGCTCGCCACCGGCCGCAGCATTGGCCAACGCATCGGCTCGGGCCCGGCGCGCATCATTCGGCGTGTGTCGGAGATGGCGCGAGTGCAGACCGGCGACGTGCTGGTGGCAGACATGACCGACCCGGACTGGGAGCCGGTGATGAAGCGCGCCGCTGCCATAGTGACCAACCGCGGCGGCCGCACGTGTCACGCGGCCATCATCGCGCGCGAGCTCGGTATTCCGGCCGTCGTCGGCTGTGGCGATGCAACGCACACGATCAACGAGGGCCAGGAAGTCACGGTGTCCTGCGCTGAAGGCGACACCGGCCATGTCTACCAGGGGCTGCTCGAGTTCGAGCGCAAGCAGATCGAGCTGGACAGCCTGCCGAAAATCCCCGTGAAAGTCATGATGAACGTCGGCAATCCCGACCGCGCATTCGACTTCGCGAGCATCCCCAACAAGGGCGTCGGACTGGCGCGCCTGGAGTTCATCATCAACCGGATGATCGGCGTGCATCCGCGGGCCCTGCTGGAGTTCGAGAGCCTGGCAGGGGAGCTGCAGGACCAGATCCGCACGCAGATGGCCGGCTATGCCGACCCGGTCGGGTTCTATGTCGAGAAGCTGGCGGAAGGCATTGCACAGATAGCCGCGGCATTCGCGCCGAAGCCGGTCATCGTGCGGCTG
>CAZLYG010000183.1:3448-5679 GCA_964563075.1 uncultured Steroidobacteraceae bacterium
CTGTCCGACTTCAAGTCGAACGAGTATGCCAACCTGATCGGCGGTGATCGTTACGAGCCCTCGGAAGAGAACCCCATGCTCGGCTTCCGCGGTGCTTCGCGCTACGTCGATGAGACGTTCCGCCCGTGCTTCGAACTGGAGTGTCGAGCGCTGCGGCGCGTTCGCGAGGACATGGGCCTCACGAACGTGCAGGTCATGGTGCCCTTCGTGCGCACGGTGCGGGAGGCGACAGAAGTCGTACAGTTGCTGGCGCAGAACGGGCTGCAGCGCGGCGTCAATGGGCTGAAAGTCATCATGATGTGCGAGCTGCCCACCAACGCGCTGCTAGCTGAAGAGTACCTCCAGCATTTCGATGGCATGTCGATCGGCTCCAACGACATGACGCAGCTGACGCTCGGGCTCGATCGCGATTCCGCCATCGTTGCCAAAGCCTTCGATGAGCGCGACGCGGCCGTGAAGCGCCTGCTCGCGATGGCCATTGCCGCCTGCCGCAAGCACGGCAAATACGTCGGCATCTGCGGTCAGGGGCCGTCGGATCATCCGGATCTGGCGCGGTGGCTGGTCGAGCAGGGAATCGAGAGCATCTCGCTGAACCCGGACACTGTCCTCGAGACGTGGTTGTTTCTCGCCACGCCTCCCTAGCGGAGGCGCGCGCGATTTAGTCTCGCGACAGATTACGAACCTTCGCCTCAGAGGCCTCGCGATTATCGTCATCGAAGGGTTGTACGGTGACGCTGGCAATCGTCGCACGGTCCAGACAACGAACGTTGACGCTGTACCCGTCCGGGTTGGAGCGCGGCACGTAAAAGGACTTGATGCCGCAGCGGCGGCAGAACAGGTGACGCGCCGTGCCGGTGTTGAACTGGTAGTCGGTGAGCTGCTCGGCCCCGCGCAGCAGGCGAAACCGCGACTGCGGCACGATGAGATGCAGGAATCCCGTCATGCGGCAGATCGAGCAGTTGCACTCCAGCGCGAGGATATCCGCAGGGGCTTCGACCTCGAATGCCACCGCACCGCAATGGCAGCCGCCGCGGTGAATCATTTCACCTGCTCGCCCCGCAGGAAGGGGCACTGGTCCACATCGACATTGCCCCCGGTGATGACGATCCCCACGCGCTGCCCTTCGCGCCCCAGCTTTCCCGCCAGCGCAGCCGCCACGGGCACCGCCGAGGAAGGCTCGATCAGCAGCTTCAGATCCTGAAGGACGATGCGCATCGCAGCGATAATCTCGCGTTCGCTCACCACTACGACATCGTCGACGTAGCTGCGCAACAGCTGGAAATTCAGCACACCCAGCGTGGCCCGCAAACCGTCCGCTATGGTCTGCGGCGCTTTCACCGATTGTCGCGAGCCGGAGTGGAAGGAGCGGTACGTGTCGTCGGCCTGCTCCGGCTCGGCGCCAACCACCGCGCAGCCGCGGGCAATCGACTTTACGGTCAGCGCAGTGCCGCCAATGAGACCGCCACCGCCAACCGGCGTGCTGACTACGTCGAGCTCTGGCTCGTCGCAGACGAACTCCAGGGCAGCCGTGCCCTGGCCGGCGATGACTCGCGCATCGTCGAACGGATGCACGATGTCAGCGTCCACCCGGGAAGCGAGCTCCGCAAGCGCCGCCTCACGGGCCTCGAAGCTTGGCTCGCAGACGATGACCTCGGCGCCGGCCCGCTCGATGGCGGCGACTTTGGGACGCGCCGAGCCTCGCGGTACGATGACGTGGGCCTTGAGTCCGCATGCCTTTGCTGCAAGCGCGAGGGCAGTCCCATGATTCCCGGAGGAATGCGTGGCGACAGCCCCTACCCTCCCCTCGCGGGCGAGCTGCAACACGGCATTCATCGCGCCACGGTACTTGAAGGCTCCGCCGTGTTGCAGGTTTTCGCACTTGAAAAACACGCGACGCCTGGCGCGTTCGTCGAATGCGTCGGAACGCATCACCGGCGTGTGCAGAACACGCGCGCTTATCCGATCGGATGCCGCGACCACATCCGCAAATGTCGGCATCGCCTCGCGCGCAAGACTCATCACGAGCCCGAAAACGCCGGCGCCAGCAAACGTGCGCGATAGTGGCGCAACTCGCGAATCGACTCGGTGATGTCCTCGTGCGCCAGATGCGTGCCTTTCTTCTGGAAGCTCTCGGCAACAGTCGGCGCCCAGCGGCGTGCCAGCTCCTTCAGCGTGCTGACATCCAGGTTGCGGTAGTGGAAGTAACGCTCCAGCTGCGGCATGTGCCGCGC
>CAZLYG010000183.1:5689-9646 GCA_964563075.1 uncultured Steroidobacteraceae bacterium
AGACGCCGGCGGGCACCAGATGGCCGAGAAATTCGAGCGTGCGAGCCTCCGCCTCGGAGGCTCCGACGCGGCTCGCACGGACGCGATTGAGCAGACCTGAAGAGGAATGCTGTCGCTGATTCCACTCATCCATGCGAGCGAGCAGTTCCTCGGGCTGATGGATGGCCAGCACCGGCCCTTCGGAGACGATGTTGAGCTCCTTGTCGGTGACGATGGTGGCGATCTCGATGATCACGTCCGTGTCCGGCTTGAGCCCGGTCATTTCCAGATCGATCCAAATCAGGTTCTCGGCGCTCATGCGTCGGCCGTTTTGCAGGGGGGTGGAGGGCAGTCTATCAGACCTGTACTGTAGCTCTCGTGCAAGAGACCTTCGACGCCCTCGTCACCGCCGCTTTCGGCCGCCACCTCCTCGTTCGGAAGCTCGCGGGCGAGGAGCTCAAGGCGCGGCCGTTCGGGCGCGGACTGTCTGTCGTGTGCGGCGACCAGGTGCGTTGCCGGATGGACGGGGGCGCGGCTGGCGAGACGCACGTCCTCGAGGTGCTCCCGCGCTCCAGCTGTCTGTATCGTTCGAACGCGCGCGGCGGACCCGAACCGGTCGTCGCCAATCTGTCGTTGCTGATGATCGTGATCGCGCCGAATCCCGCGCCCGATCTGTTCGTCGTCGACCGCTATCTCTCCGCCGCGCTGTCAGCGGGAATCCCCGCCACCCTTCTCGTCAATAAACGCGAACTGGGGATCACGCCAGAGCTGAGTGCCGAGCTGGATGCATACGAGGCTGCGGGGTACGACCGCGTGGAATGCTCTGCACGCTCGGATGAGGGAATCGGCACGCTGTTGGACCTCTGTTCGGGAAAGGTGGCCACCCTCGTCGGACAATCGGGCGTCGGCAAGTCATCCCTCGTGCGCCGCCTGGTCCCGCACGCGAACGTCGAGGTGGGCGATCTGGTTCGTGAGGAGGAAGGCAGGCACACGACCACGGCCTCGCGACTCTTCGACCTACCCCGCGGTGGACACCTCGTCGACTCTCCCGGTGTGCGCGACTTCGCTCCCGCGATCGACATGCTTGACGGTACCCACCTGGGGTTCATCGAAGTCGCACGCCTTGCGCCAGGCTGCCGCTTCCATGACTGCCGCCACATGCGCGAGCCGGCATGTGCGGTGCGAACCGCCGCGGAGTCAGGCGCCCTCTCGGCGCGCCGCTATGAGAGCTACCGCCGGTTGCGGCGGCTTCGTGAGGAGCTGACTGAGTCGCGAGGGCCGAAAGGGAAGCGGTAGTACGGTCTTAGAACGACTGGCGCCCGGCCAGCGCATGAGCGAGCGTACCGCCGTCGACGTACTCGAGCTCGCCGCCGATGGGTATCCCGTGCGCAATGCGAGTCGCCTTGATACCGCGTTGCGCTGCGAGGTCACCCAGGAAATGAGCGGTCGCCTCGCCTTCCACGGTCGGATTGGTGGCAAGAATCAGCTCCCGCACGCCACCCTCGCTCAGGAGCGCCTCCAGCTCCCGGATGCCCAGCTGATCGGGGCCGATGCCATCCAGCGGCGACAGATGCCCCATCAGGACAAAGTAGCGTCCGCGATAGCTTCCGGATTGCTCGATGGCCACCACGTCCGCCGGCGACTCCACCACACACAGCAGAGTGGCATCCCGCTGCGAGGCTGAGCAGATCGAGCAGACCTCGCCCTCGGTGAGCATGCGGCAACGGCTGCAGCGCACGACGGACTCGAGGGCGGCATCCAGCGCGCCCGCCAGCACGCGCGCTCCAGGACGACCCTCCTGCAGCAGATGGAAAGCCATGCGCTGCGCAGTCTTCGGTCCGACACCGGGTAGCGCGCGCAGGGCCTCGATGAGTTGCGACAGGTGCGGCGAATGTTTCAAAACGGCAGTTTCATGCCCGGGGGCAGATTCAACCCGGCCGTGAGCGCCGCCATCTTCTCCTGCACCCGCGCATCGACCTTGTGGACTGCATCGTTGATCGCAGCGGCCACCAAATCTTCGAGCATTTCGCGATCATCGCTCGCCACCGCGGGCTCGATCTGCACTTTTTTGACTTCGTGCTTGCCGTTCATGGTGACCTTCACCATGCCGCCGCCGGACTCGCCCAGGACCTCGATGGTCTCGATCTCGGCCTGCGCTTTCTGCATGCTGGCCTGCATCGCCTGGGCCTGTTTCATCATGTTGCCGAAGTTGCCACGCATCAGGGTTCTTCCTTCTTGCCGTCACTCACGTCTTGCGATTTTAGCGGGCGCACGCTGTCAGGGAGCAACGTAGCGCCAAAACGCTCTCGCAAGCCCTGTACGCCCGGGTCGGCCTCCAGAGCCCGCCGCGCCGACTCGATCTCCTCCATCGAGGAGCGCTCTACGGCCGCAGCCGGTGTCACTGCGTCCGCCGTTGCCGTCTCGAATTCCAGTCTCACCGGCTCGCCGAAGTACTTCGAGAGCGCATGAGCCAGCTTGTCCTCCAGCGACGGCGTGCGGATCACCTTTGTGCGCGGGTCGAGCGCCAGGCGCACCAGCGGCCCCTGCCTGCCCAGCAGCACGCAGTTGCCGGCCAGCTGTCGGGCCATGCCCTGCAGATCGAGCTGCCCCAGGATGGCTCCCCAGGCTCCCGAGGGCTGGCCTGGGAGCGCCGTGGTCGTGTCCACCGCCGCCGTAGGCGCCTTGCGACGCTCACGTGCCTCCTGGTCCGGCAAGGCCTGCGCCGTAGCATTTCGCGGCGACGGGGGTGGCTCCTCGCCCATGCGAATCGGCGCACTGGGCACAGCTCGCACCCCGGGGGCCGCGCGAGGCGGTCGCCCCTGCGGATCGGCATTCATGCGCGACGGTCCACCCGATTCGCTCGTGCCTGGCCGCGGACTTGCCCCGGCCGGACTTGTCCCGGTCGCAGCTGCGCCTTCGGCCGGACGGAACGCGATCATTCGCACCAGTGTCATCTCGAAGCCACTGCGCGGATCAGGCGCCAACACCAGGTCGCGACGGCCGACGATGGCCGTCTGATAGAACAGCTGCACATCCTCGGGAGAGAGCTGCTTCGCGAGGCGCTCGAGGAGCTCCGGTGCGTAGAGCTCATCGCCATCGAAGTCGGGGACGACCTGCTTCATGGCAACTCGCACCAACAGCCCGGCCAGTTCGTCCAGCAGCTGCGCATAATCGGGAGCGAATTCTTCCAGCGACTGCGCGCAGCGCATCAGCTCAGGCACGTCGAGTGCGGCCAGCAGTTCGACCAGCCGCACTACATGATCTCGCGCGATGGTGCCCAGCATGGCGCGCGCTTCTGCCTCACCCGCTTTGCCGCCGCCGAAAGCGATGAGCTGATCCAGCAGCGAAAGTCCGTCGCGCATACTCCCATCGGCGGCCTGCGCGAGCAGCCGCAGCCCCGCCGGCTCGTAGCCGATGGCCTCGCTGTCGAGGATCTCGCGCATCCGGTCAGCGATCTGCGCCACCGGGAGGCGTTTGAGATTGAACTGCAGGCAGCGCGACAGCACCGTCACGGGAAGCTTCTGCGGGTCCGTCGTCGCGAACAGAAATTTGACGTGCGGCGGAGGCTCTTCCAGCGTTTTCAGCAGCGCGTTGAACGAGTGCGTAGAAAGCATGTGCACTTCGTCCACGAGGTACACCTTGTAGCGTCCTCGGGTCGGGCTGTACTGCACGTTATCCAGCAGCTCACGGGTGTCGTCGACCTTCGTGCGCGAGGCCGCGTCGACCTCGATCAGATCGACGAAACGCCCCGAGTCAATTTCTCGGCATGTCGCGCAGACCCCGCAGGGCTCGGCCGTTACGCCGATCTCGCAGTTCAGGCACTTGGCGAAAATGCGGGCGATCGTCGTCTTGCCGACCCCGCGCGTACCTGTGAACAGGATAGCGTGGTGCTATCGCCAGGTCTCCAGCGCGTTCACTAGGGCGCGACGTTCATGCTCCTGCCCCACGAGCTCGGCGAACTTCCTTGGGCGCCTTTTA
>CAZLYG010000184.1:0-9623 GCA_964563075.1 uncultured Steroidobacteraceae bacterium
CGGCGCCCGCGGCGCCGCCCCCGCGCGTCCGGGTCAGTACGAGCATGGGGGATTTCACCATTGAGCTGGCTCCCGACCGCGCACCCCTGACGGTCGCCAATTTCCTGCGCTATGTGAAGGAAGGCTTCTACTCGGACACCATCATTCACCGTGTGATCGCCAATTTCGTCATCCAGGGAGGCGGACACGAGGCCGGTGACTACAAGCTGAAGCCGACGCATGAACCGATCTTCAACGAGTCGGGTAACGGGCTGCAGAACAAACGTGGCGCCGTCGGCCTGGCGCGCAGCGAGCCGCCGCACTCGGGCAACTCCCAGTTCTACGTCAACCTCGTGGACAATCCCGATCTGGACCCCCTGCCGACGCGCTGGGGCTACTGCGTTTTCGGGCACGTGGTCGAGGGAATGGACGTGGTCGATCGGATTGGTGTGATCGCCACCGGAGCCGTCGGGCCGTTCAAGTCCGACGCGCCCCTCACACCGGTGATCATCCACAGCATCACGCTCGTGGATGCAAGCAAGTCGTCGCCCGCGAACGCGGCGCCGCCGCCGACGGCGAACCCTGCGGGCAACACCACGATCCTGTCGCCCAAGTAGCGCAGCTCATGTCCGGCTAACGACATGACACGGCTGTTCGTCTCGGACGTGCATCTGGACACCGCAGCACCCGAGGCCGTGGAACAGTTCCTCAGCTTTCTCGCCACGCATGCCGCCGATGCCAAGGCTCTCTACATTCTCGGCGATCTGTTCGAAACCTGGATCGGCGACGACGATCGCGACCTCACCAAGGCGCGCGTCCAGAGCGGCCTGCGTGCACTGACGCGGGGCGGGGTCGCCTGCTTCGTTCTGCACGGCAATCGAGACTTTCTCCTCGGTCGCGAGTTCTGCACGCAGACCGGCTGCCGCCTGCTGCCCGATCCGATCGTGGCTGAGCTGGATGGCGAACGTGTCCTCATCACCCATGGGGACGCGCTATGCACCGACGACCACGCGTACCAGGAGCTGCGCAGCGTCGTGCGCACCGCTCAATGGCAGCGGCAGTTTCTGTCGTTACCCCTGAGCGTGCGCGAGGCGCTGGCGAACAGTGCCCGAGCGGGCAGCAAGCAGCACACTTCCAACACCTCGTACCGGATCATGGATGTCAATCCGGATGCGGTGACCACGGCTTTCCGCGTCGCCGGGGCACGCCGAATCATCCACGGACACACCCATCGTCCCGGCGTACACGAGCTCGAGATCGATGGAGAGCCGGCCCAGCGGATCGTGCTGGGTGCCTGGCATGTTCAAGGAAGCTATCTGTGGAACGAGAACGGCCGCTATGAGCTTCGGGAGCTTCCGCGGGGCTCGTGAGAATCAGCGCCGCGCCGCCGGCCGTGAAGTCGGGGGCGTTGTGCCCCCGACGCACGCGGAAGGTGGCTCCTCAGTTGGCAGAGCTCGGCGGCGGCGCACTATCCGGCGGCGGGCCGTGCCGATGATGGCGGAAGCGGAGGCCGCCAAACCCTACGTGCAGAGCGTTGAACTTCTGCACCTGCAGGGGCGACAGGACGCCCGAGAGCTGCTGATCGGTGTCGCTCTTGATCTGATCGTGCAGCTGCTTCATCTGGTCGCGGGTGGGGCGGGTGCCGGATGACTTGAACTGGGCGAACGCCGCCTGCGCCTTGGAGCGCTCGGTCTCCAGAATCATCTGCACTTCGGACTTCTGCGCGCTATTCAGGTCAAGGAGCAGGGCCAGGCGGTCCATCCTCTTCGCCTCCCAGGCCGCCTGCTGTTGAGCCGTCGGCGGACTGGGGGGTTGAGCCGATGCGATGGCGACAGCGCACAACGCCATGGCCGCAAACACACTCGATTTCATGGGGCTCTCCGGGTTTGAGGTCTCTGGGACCTTTCACGGATCTAACGGTACCGGTGGAGCCGGAACTGGGCCGTAATGAATCGTAAAATTCATCAATTCCACCAACCCCCGCCGAGGGCCTGAAACAGGGCCACCGTGTCGGCAAACCGGCTGGCGCGCGCCTGGACGAGGGCCAGGGTGGCCTGCTGGTAGGTCTGCTCGGCGTTGAGGACTGCCAAATAGCTCACGGAGCCGAGCTCGAGATTATGGCGAACGACCCGCACGGAGCTCGCCGCGGCTCGCTCCGCCGTGTAGTTGGCGTTGACAGCATCGGCATCCAGGCGCAAAGCGGTCAGGGTATCGGCGACGTTCTGGAAGGCGGCCAGTACCGTGGCCCGGTATTGGGCTCCGGCCGCATCCAGGGCGGCATCCGCAGCTCGCTTGCGATGCAACAGGGTCCCTCCTTCGAAGAGGGTCTGTGTCAGACTCGCCCCCGCCGTCCAGAACGTGTTTCCCGAGGCAAACAGGCTGCTCAGCGCAGTCGAAGCGCCTCCCTCCGCAGCGGTGAGCGTGATCTGGGGTAAGAGGCTGGCGACAGCCACGCCGACATCCGCACTGGCGGCATGCATCTGGGCCTCGGCTGACAGCACATCGGGCCGTTGACGGACCAGCTTCGCGGGGACACTGACTGGCAGATCCTCCGGGAGCACCAACGCCGACAGCTCGAATTCGCCGGCCGGCTCGTTATCGGGGAAACGCCCGGCAAGCGCCGTCAACAGATGCCGCTCCTGCGCGAGCTGTTTCTGCAACGGTGGCAGGGTCGCCTCAGTGGCAGCCAACGCCGCTTCCTGAGCCATGACGTCGGTCATGGCGATGGAGCCCAGCTCGTACTGCTTGCGCAGGATCTGCGTTGCCTCGCGCTCACTGCGGATGATTTCATTGGTTGCGTCGATCTGGGCACGCAACGCGGCCTCCTGGATGGCCGCGGTGACCACGTTCGAGGCGAGCGTGAGGTAGGTGGCCTCCAGCTGATAGCGCTGCGAATCAGCCTGGGCCTGCAGCGACTCGACCTGGCGCCGATTCTCCCCAAACACGTCGAACACATAGGAGACGCTGACCTGGGCCGTGTGCAGACTGAAGATCGAGGCACCGGAGCTGAGCGTCGGCGAGAGAGTACCGACGGCATTGCGCTGGCGGCTGAACGAATAGTTGGCCTGCAACGCCGGGAAGTACGTCCCCCGCTGGGCCGCCGTCGTTTCGTTCGCTTCGCGGAGCGCCGCCTGCGCCGCGGCGAGCGTTGGGTTCTTCCGCAGCGCCTCCTCAACCAGCTCGTTGAGCGCCGTTGAGTGAAACAGTGTCCACCATTGTCGTGGAATATCCATACCCGTGACAAACCGCTGCACTTCCGCGTGAGCGGCGTCTGCGCCGATTTGCGAGGGCAGCGGCTCGTTGGAGTAGCCCGACGCCCTCGGCGGTGCCGGAGTTTTGAAGTTGGGCCCGACTGCGCAGCCGGCCAGCATACCGGCCACCAGGGCCACACCGAGCCGCGCTCGCCTGCGCTTCATGTGCCCGCCTCCGGCGCAACCTCGGGGTCGGAAACGGAGCGGCGGCGCGAGAACATCAGGATGAGCAAAGGCAGCACCAGCAACACCAACACGGGGGTGAGCAGCATCCCTCCCACGACCACGATCGCCAGGGGGCGCTGGACCTGGGAGCCGATACCAGTCGACAGCGCGGCCGGGACCAGACCGACACACGCTACCGTGCACGTCATGATCACGGGACGCATCTGCACCCGGCAGGTTTCGAGAATCGCGCTGGCCGGATCGAGGCCCTGTTCGATGTGCAAGTTGTAGTACGACAACACGATGATCCCGTCCATGGTCGCAATGCCGAACAGGGCCACGAAGCCTATGGCCGCGGAAACACTGAAAGGCATCCCCGTCAGGGCGAGCGCGAACACCCCGCCGATCAGCGCCATGGGAATGACACTGGCGGCGAGCAACACGTCCGTCACCGAGCCGAAGTTGATGAACAGCAGAATGCAGATGAGTGCAATGCTCAGCGGCACGACCACCGTCAGCCGCTGTAACGCGTCCTGCAGATTACCGAATTCGCCCACCCATTCGACACGGTAGCCGCTGGGCAGCCGGATCTCCTGCGCCACCCGGCGCTGGGCCTCCAGCACCGCGCTGCCCAGATCGCGTCCCCGGACGCTGAACTTGATGGGGATATAGCGCTCCTCGTGCTCGCGATAGATGAATGACGGCCCGGAGATCAGGCTCACACTGGCCACGTCCGCGAGCGGCACCTGGATGGTCCCCCCGGAGCCCGACGGGTCGGGGGCGGCGATGGTGAGATGCCGGATGGCCTGGTAGTCCGCGCGATACTGCGGTGCCATCCGCACGATCATCGGAAAGTGCCGGTCGCTGCCACTTTCGTAGAGATCGCCCGCCGCCTGCCCGCCGATGGCCGCCTGCACGACCGCGTTGATGTCCCCGGGGGCCAGGCCCAAGCGGGCGGCGCGCGTACGATCGATGTCGATGCGGATCGTCGGCTGCCCGAGCGCATCGAACACGGCGAGGTCGGCAATGCCCGGGACGCTCTGCACGACGTCGCGAATCTTCTTGGCGGTTCGCTCGAGGGTCTCCAGGTCGTTGCCGAACAGCTTGATGGAGTTCTCGCCCTTCACGCCCGAAGCCGCCTCCTCCACGTTGTCTTCGATGTACTGCGAGAAGTTGAACTCCACGCCCGGGAAACGCGCCTGCAGGTCTTCCGTGAGCCGCTGGGTCAGCCTGCCTTTGTCGAGCCCGCGCGGCCACTCCTCGAACGGCTTGAGCGGCACGAAGAACTCGGCATTGAAAAAACCGGTCGCGTCGGTGCCGTCATCCGGACGGCCGTGCTGCGAGATGACGGTCTCAACTTCCGGGAAGCTCTTGATCACACGCCGCATGTCGTTGACGTAGGTGTTGCCCTCCTCGAGCGAGATCGACTCGGGCAGCGTGGCGCGAATCCAGAAGTTGCCCTCTTCCAGCTTCGGCAGGAACTCCAATCCGAGCGAATGCACGGCGATGCCGGCGATCACGATGAGAATGCCGAAGCAGCCGAGCGTCACCACCCTGTTGACCAGGCAGAACTGCACGATGGGCTCGTACAGACGCCGCAGCAGGCGCACCACGACGGTCTCGACTTCCGCGACGCTGTCGGGGAGCAGCAGAGCGCTCAACGCGGGGGAGACAGTGAACGTTGCGATGAGACCGCCGGCGATCGCGTATCCGTAGGTCTTCGCCATGGGCCCGAAAATGTGTCCTTCGATCCCGCTGAGGGTAAAGAGCGGGACGAACCCTGCAATGATGATGGCAGCGGCGAACAGAATGGCCTGATTGACCTCCGCCGCGGCATTGGCGATGACCGCAAACTTGCCGCGGAAGATATTCGGTGCACGCACGACATGCATGAGCGTGCTGCCGGTGCGGCGCGCCTCCGCGGTCTCGCTCAGATGCCTGAAGATGTTCTCCACCATGATCACGGAGGCATCCACGATCAGGCCGAAGTCGATCGCGCCGACGGACAGCAGGTTCGCCGACTCCCCACGCAGCAGCATGAGCGCAATCGCAAAGGTCAGGGCGAACGGAATCGTGCACGCGACGATAATCGCGCTGCGCAGGTTGCCGAGAAACGCCCACTGCAGCAGGAAGATCAGCAGGATGCCTGCGAGCACGTTGTGCAGCACGGTGCGCGTTGTCAGGTGAATGAGATCGGAGCGGTCGTAGATGCGCTCGATCCGCACTCCCAGAGGCAGGATGCCGGAGCGGTTGATCTCGGCGACGGCCGCTTTCACCCGCTCGATCGTCGGCAGGCTCTGCTCGCCGCGGCGCATCAGCACGATTCCTTCGACGATATCGTCGGAATCGACGTCCTGGCCCGCGATACCGAGGCGCGGCTCGTGGCCCGCCGCGACAGTAGCCACATCGCCGATCAGGACGGGAACGCCGTGCGGGGCGGCGACCATCGTCTTGCGGATATCATCGATGGAATGGATGAGCCCGACGCCGCGCACGACGGCGGCCTGGGGTCCGATGTTGATCGTCTGGCCGCCGACGTTGACGTTGCTGTTGTTGAGCGCCTGCAGGACCTGCGCCAGCGACAGGCCCTGCTGCTGCAGGCGCTGCTGATCGATCGTGACATCGTAGGTCTTGGTCTTGCCGCCCCAGCCCGTCACGTCGATGACCCCCGGGACGGCTTTGAAGCGCCGCTCCAGCACCCAGTCCTCGATCGTCTTGAGGTCGGTGACCGAGTAGCCCGGCGGACCCACGAGACGATAGCGATAGATCTCCCCGATCGGGCTGGTGGGTGAGATTTGCGGCAGAGCGCCGTTGGGGAGGCTCGGGAGCTGCGACAGGCGGTTGATGACCCACTGCTCCGCCTGCTCGTACGTGAAGTCGTAGGTGAACTGCACCTTCACATCCGACAGGCCGAACAGCGAGATGGTCCGGACCGTCGTCACGTGCGGAATGCCGGCCATCTGCACTTCGATCGGAATGGTGATATACCGCTCGATCTCCTCGGCAGACTGACCGCTGCTTTGCGTAACGATGTCCACCAGAGGCGGAACAGGGTCCGGGTAGGCCTCGATGTTCAGATGGCGGAAGCCGATGATCCCGCCGAAGAGAATCAGCGGGAGCAGAATCGCGAGGAACATGCGCTGCTTGAGCGCGAAGGCAATAACTGAGTTCATGCCTGGGGCTGGGAGAGCTTAAGTGCGCTATCCCGGCTGCGCTTCCCGATCCATGAACAGGCTGCCGCGGGTAACGATCCGCTCGCCCGGTTTCAGTCCCTGCAGCACTTCGACCATGCCGCCGCGCGTGCGCCCGGTGCGAATGGGCCGCAGTGTCAACGCATTGTCATCCTGCACGACCCACACGTGCGCCTGGTCCCCCTCCCGCACGACCGCTTCTTCCGGAACCGCCGTCGCCTCCGAGGCGTCGCCCGTGATGATCTGAAAGCTCGCGTACATCTGCGGTTTCAGCTTCCCGCCGGGATTGGCAATCGTCGCACGCACCGGGATGCGATGCGTGACGGGATCGACTTGGGGCCCCACCACCGTCACCTTCGCCTTGAACACCTGGTCGGGGAAAGCGAGTACATGCACCTCGGCACTCTGTCCCGGCGCAATGAACGGTGCGTCAGCTTCGCGCACCGCTGCAATGAGCCAAACCGTCGACAGATCTCCGATCGTGAATACCGGCGTGGAGCTTCCCGCCTGGAGGTACTGGCCCGGCCCCACCTGGCGATCCGTGACCACACCGTCGATCGGAGCGACAACGTCCGTGACGGGATCAGGTTTGGCTGCATGCTCGATCGCCTCGATCTGCGCGTCCGTCTTGCCGAAGATGCGCAGGCGATCATGCGGCGCCGCGAATGTCGTCTGCGCGGCCGCCAGTTCCGCTTGGGACTGTTGCCAGTCCTGCAACGAGCCGCCCTTGCCTTCGTAAGCGGCGTGCTTGCGCTCCTCGTTCGTGCGCGCAAGCTTCAACGCCGCCGCGGCGTTGAGCAGATCGCTCTGGCCCTGAAGGAATTCCGACGCATCAATCCGCAGCAGCGGAGCGCCCTTCTTCACGTATTCCCCAGGCCCTGCCATCACCCTCAACACGCGTCCCGAGAAAGGCGAGAACACCTGCGTCGCGGTGTCGCCATTCAGTGCGATCTGACCCTCCGTCTGCTCTTCACTCTGGAACATCCGCAGCCCGACCGGCTGGATCTCGAGCGTCGACAGCTGTGCGTTCGTCAGACGAAATTCAGCAGGTGCCGCAGGGCTCGCGGGCTGCTGCGTCTCGGGATGAGCGCGGAGTGTCCCCTCCCCGAACAAGACGACGGCTGCGGCGAGCAGCGCAACGATGAGCACCAGACGCAACTGCCTGACCAGGGGCCAGGTGCGCTGGGAGAGCGGGGGTTGGGGCTGAGCCATCCGTGCACGTCATACCGGGGGAGAACGCAAATTCTACCGGGCCATGCCGTCGGCGGGCTTACAGCAATCCGTCAGGAACCTTTCATCCCCTTGGATCGGGGCAGCGTCAGAATGGCTTCCAGGCCCCGCTGCGGCAAATTGCCCAGGACGAGTGCGCCGCCATGCGCTTGTGCGATGTCGCGCGCAATACTCAAGCCGAGACCGGTTCCGCCACTGTCGCGATTACGTGAGGACTCCACGCGATAGAAGGGCTCGAAAACACGCTCCAGCTCCGTAGCAGGAATGCCGGGTCCCTCGTCTTCGATGCGAATCACGACGGCGCTGGAGGCGTCCTGCACGTACACCCGCGCGGAGCCGCCGAACTTGATGGCGTTCTCGATCAGATTCGTCAGACACCGCTTCAGGCCCTGAGGCTTGCCGATGAGCTCGCGGTGCGCGCTGCCTTCGATGCTCACCTGGCCGCCCATCTGCTGGAATTCCGCTTGCAGCGTCGCCAGCAGCGCGTTGATATCGACGGGCGCGAGCGCCTCATCATCATCGAGACCCCGAAACAGTGCGAGCGCGCCTCGCACCATGCCTTCCATCTCATCCAGCTGCTTGCCGATGCGCGCCTGGGCGTCGGGATCTTCCAGCGTCTCCACCTGCAGGCGCAGCCGGGTGAGCGGCGTCTTCAGATCATGCGACATCGCAGCCAGCACGCGCGTGCGGCTGTCCAGATAGCGCTGCAATCGCTCCTGCATCGTGTTGAAAGCACGCGCCGCGTCGCGAATCTCGCGGGCACCTTTCTCCTGCAGCTTCGGCTGACGAACGTCTCTTCCCACCCGATCGGCGGCGCTCGCCAGCTGGAACAGCGGCTGCGTGATCGACCGCGCTGTGACGAACAGAGCGATCGCCATGATGACCACGAGCAACGACAGGTTCATGAACAAGTTGCGCGGAATCGGGGCTCCTTCGGCCGGTCGCGCAATCCGGAACAGCGTCGAATCGCCGTCAGGGTACTGAACGGTCACGTCATACAGGGCGCCCAAGTCGCCCCGGCGCTCGAGGGCCTGCAGGGGCGACACCGGGATCGCCGAGGTGACTGCAGGTGAGGCGGGCGCAACGGAGATGTGGTACCCGGGGCCCAGAATTCCCTGCAGTGTCTGCACGAGGGGATGCTCGAAGTCCCCTGCCAGGGGCAGCGGCAGAATCGTCACGCGCGGTCGCTGCGGCGCAGGCAGGGAGATCCGCGGGATAGTTGAGCGCAGGCGCACCTCGGGGCCGGCGTTGCGTGGCAAACCGTCCCCGCCGCCGAGCGATGGCCGAGTATCGCCGGGGGGTCCACCGGCGCCCGGGACGCCGTCCGGGGGGGCGCCCGCACGGGGGTTCAGGGCTGCCGGGTGGTCCGCATCTGGCCGGGGGCCCAGAATCACGCGGCCGCCAGGTTCGTCGCCAAGCGGGCCGCGTCGTCGAGCTTCCAGGATCAGGGCACGTCGGCCGAAGCGTGAATATTGGTCGATCAGGCGACTGGCTGTTTCTGCCCGTTCGCGGGCAGCCATCGGCTGCAGCGTCAGCGCGATCTCTGCGATGCGCCGCGACCAATCGCGCACGCTCTCCTGCAGTACGAAGCGCTCGCGCTCGTGGGCAATCAGGGCCAGCGCAACCACCTGCGCCAGCAGCACGGCGATCGTACAAGCCGCAACGAGGCGCCCGAACAACGACTGGGGCCAGGCACGCCCCAGAGATTTGATCCAGCTGCGCGGCGGCTCGCTCACTGAGTCTCGACAGGCACGCCGATGACGTAGCCTTCACCGTACACAGTCTTGATGATCTGTGGGGCGCGGGC
>CAZLYG010000185.1:0-9606 GCA_964563075.1 uncultured Steroidobacteraceae bacterium
GTCGCGGATGAGCTCGCGCGGCGCCAGCGAGCTCAGGCTCAGGTACGTCGCGCAGGTGCGCAGGTGGTTGTCGGTGATGTCAATTCCGGTGTAATCGGCGCCGCGGCGGATGAGCTCACCGGCATCCAGGCCGACGCCCACCCCGATCTCGAGAACCCGCTTCCCCGCGACGTCCCGCATCAACAGGCGCGGCAGCCAGGGATGCTCGTACCCATACCGATACCGATGCAGGTCCTGGAACCACTCCGGAGAAGCACTCGCATGCGAGCTCCTCTCGGCCCCGACAGCACTGCGGTTCCAGCGAGTCTGCGCCGCAACGCTGCTGGGATCCTCGATAGGCGCGCTCACGAGGCTGCTGCCTCCTTGAGAACCGAGGCAACGACCTCACAGGTGCGCTCGACCTCCGCGTCTGTCAGAGTCGGGTGCACCAGAAAAGCAAGGCCGGTCTGTCCGAGCTCGCGTGCGACCGCGAGGGCGGCCGCGGGTCGCAAGCCCGTCTCGTCGAATGCCCGCTCGCGATAGATCTCCGAGCAGGAACCTTCGTAGCAGGGTACCCCTCGCGCGGTGATGGCCGATATGATGCGGTCGCGCGTCCAGCCGGGCGCCAGCCGCTCCCGCCGAACAAAGGCATAGAAACGATAGTATGCGTGGACGCTGTCGCGTGGCACGGTCGGGACTCGCAAGGCCAGGCCACTGCTCCAGGCATCGCGGAAGCGCGCCGCGATGGCCGTCCGCCGCGCCGCCCACTCCGGCATTCGCTTCAACTGGATGCGCCCGATCGCCGCCTGTACTTCCAACATTCGACCATTCGTTCCGAATGACTCGTGTACCCACCGGAATCCGGGCTCGTGCCGGCGCTCGTAGACTGCGCTCCAGGACTTCCCGTGATCCTTGTAGCTCCACACCCGAGACCACAACTCGCGATCGCTCGTGGTGATCATCCCACCCTCGCCTCCGGTAGTCATGATCTTGTCCTGGCAGAACGACCACGCGCCGATGTCGCCGATGCTGCCCACCATTCGCCCGCGATATTTCGCTCCGTGCGCCTGCGCACAGTCCTCAATGACTCGTAGGCCGTTGTCGCGGGCGAGTGCCATGATCGGGTCCATGTCACACGGATAACCGGCCAGGTGCACGCACAGAATCGCTCGAGTGCGCGGCGTCAGAACGCGACGGATCGTCTGCGCTGTCATGTTCTGCGACTCGGCATCCACGTCGGCAAATACGGGCCTGCCCGAGACTGCCATCACACAGGCGGCCGACGCGAAGAAGGAGCGCGGCGTGACAACGACCTCATCTCCTGGGGCGATATCGATCGCTCGCAGCCCCAGTTCCAGAGCCACCGTGCCATTCATGAGCGCCACGGCGTGATGCGTGCCGACCCACCCCGCGAACTCCTCCTCGAATGCGCGTCCTTCCCTCCCGGTCCAATAGTTGACGCGATTGGAGAGGAGAACGCGCTTCACGGCATCGGCTTCCTCTTCCGAAAAGCTCGGCCATGGCGAAAACGGGGTATCAAGCATCTCGCGGTGACTCCTCGAGGACCCGTGCCGGATTGCCCACCACGGTGACGCCCGCTGGCACGCTGCGGGTCACGACGGCTCCCATGCCAACCACAGCTCCCCGACCGATGACCAACGGCGAGCCCGGCTTGCCCTGGCGCAAGATGCATCCGCTGCCGAGATACGCGAAATCCTCGATGCGGATATTGCCGTTGCAGTGCACGCCCGGTGCGAACGTCACGAAATCGCCGATCTCACAATCGTGCTCGATGTAGGAGTAGAGATTGGCATGGAAATGCCGGCCCATGCGCACGTTCGACGTGATTGTGACGAACGGGCAGAGGATCGCCCCTGCCGCGACCTGTACTTCATCCAATATTACAGTATTGGCCGCCCGCACACTGAAGCACTCGAGGCCGCTCGCCGTGCAGCGCTCCGCCACGCGCGAGCGGGTGCGAGGATCGGCGATGGCAATGCACACCGCCCGCGAGGAGGCCGGCTCCTCGATGAACTGCTCGAACCGCAGCACGCGCCGGCCGTTGACCACGGCAGAAGGCGCTGCATCGTCGATGAACACGAGCTCATACGGGTCAGGTCCCAATTCGCCTCGCAACATCTGCTCCGCGACCGGAAGCACGCCCCGGCCGCAGCCGCTGGCGCCATAGATCGCGAACAAGCGCCGCGAACCCGGCTTGCGCGCGCTCACGGTCGGATCCCCCGGTACTTCGGCATCGTCGCGTGGCCAGAATGACTGATGCCCTTGCGGGCCACGACGTTGTAGTGAGTTCGACCCAGTATCTTCAGATCGAGCCAGAAAGATGCGTTGTCCACGTACTCCACGTCGAGGTCGAGCCGCTGGTCCCACGTGGTGTCGTTCCTGCCATTGACCTGGGCGAGACCGGTGATGCCAGGGCGCACTTCGTGCCTGCGCGCGTGCTTCTGGGAGTATAGCGGGAGGTACTCGCTCAGCAACGGGCGCGGTCCAACCAGGCTCATGTCCCCGCGCAGCACGTTCCACAGCTCAGGAAGCTCATCCAGACTCGTGTTGCGCAGTATCCGGCCGAGCTTCGTGAGTCGTTCCGCGTCCGTCAGCATCACGCCATTCGCGTCGTGGGTTGCCACGCGCATGGTCCGAAACTTCACCAGCTCGAACACGGCGCCGCCCTTTCCCGGCCGCATCTGGCGAAACAGCACCGGGCCGCCCAGCCTCCAGCGTACGAGCAGAGCAATACCAGCCATGGGCAGCGCCAGCGCCAGGAGCGCGAGCGCCGCCACGACGACATCGAAGCACCGCTTGCTCACCTCGCCTGCTCCAGCCAATCGACGAGCTTGTTGGTCAGCCGCTCGCGATCGAATTCCCGTGTTGCGAGCTCCTTCGCGCGCCGGCCCATTTCACGCAGCGCGTTGCGATCGCGCGCCGCAGCCTCGAGCGCATCCGCAAAGGCCCGCGCGTTGTCAGGAGGAACTACGACACCGCAGCCTTCCGTCTGAACGATCTCGGCAAGCCAGCCGGGGTAATTGATCAGGACGGGCAGCCCGGAGGCGATGTAGTCGAAGAACTTGTTGGGCGAAGTACCGAAATAGAACGCGGGCACATTCGCCAGGATCTGCATGCCGATATCCGCGCGGCGCATCAGTGCGGCCAGGCGCGCCTTGTTCACGGGCTCCAAAAACAGCACCGTGTCGAGACCCTCTGCCGCGGCCCGCCGCTGCAACTGGGGCTTCAACATGCCCTGCCCGACCAGAACGAACTTGATGTCCCGCCTGCCGCGCCGGAGCAACTCACGCGCCGCATCGAGAACCGCGTCGAGCCCGTTGGCGATGCCGTGGGTGCCGGCAAAGACCGCCACCAGGTCCGTGTTGCAGACCTCGGTATGCGCCCAGTCATCGCCGCTGCTGCCAAACAACGAGATATCGCAGCCATTGGGGACGAGAAGCGTTCGGCCTGGGGGCACGCCGCGGCGCACGATCCCATCGATGATACCCGGGGACAGGCCCACCAGGCGATTCGCAGATCGATAACTCACGAATTCCAGAGCCCCCATCCCGCCGAGCACCACCGGATTGCGGATGACTCCCATCGCGCGTGGCAGCTCCGGCCAGAGATCTCGCACCTCGAAGACGAAGTGCTTGCCGCGCAGCCAGCGGGAGAATATGCCCGGTATGCCGGCCGTGAGCGGCGTCGTCGTGGCATAGAGGATGTCATACGGCTCGCGCAGCGCAACCAGCACGCTGCGGCAAGCGAATTTCAGAAAGATCCACGTGCGCCTCAGGAAACCGTCGCTGTTCGAATAGCGCAGGTCGAACTCGATGATCTCGATTCCATCGACAATTCCGCGCCGCACACCCCGCCTGAAGCTATCGCTGAGCCCCGTGTGCCCCCCCTTGTAGGTCCCGCACACCATGACTACCGAGTGTCCGCGCCTGATCAAGGTCCTTGCAACCTCGTAAGAGCGGATGCCGGTCGAGCCTTTCGGAGTCGAGAAATGTTGATGAAAATACAGAATTCGCATGCTGACCTGAATGCCCCGTGCCTTAGCCGATCACGCCCAGCGATACGTGCTGGTGATGCTGCCCGCTCGGCCCATTTCGACCTCCACCACCGGCACCGGGGTGAAGCGGAGGTAATGCAGCGAAGCATAGCCTTGCGTGAGCTCGATCCTGCGGATCGGCATGCTCGACTCGAACGTCAGCCTGCGGTTACCACACACGGCCGAGCTGCCCTGCACTTCCCAGGCACCCGGCTGAAGCCTCCATCGCAGCACGGCACGCTCTCGGAACCCCGCGATCTCGTCGGCGACTTGCAGCACCCCCTCGCGCAGCTGCACGCGGCGAACGTGCCGCACGCCGCAATGATCCGTATAGCCGGCCCGAAAGGAGCTCGCCTCGCCGGAGTCTTCCATCACATCGGTCGAATCCTCGCGCAGCCAGGCCCCATACAAGAATCGACCCAGCCGGGGCATCTGGTCGCGAGCGTCGAATTCAATGGTGTTGTGGCTGCGCGTGGCCGCCAGGTCTCCCGGAGGGTGACTGCGCAGAGCATAAGAGTATGTGCCGCCATCGGCGAGCAGACACTCTCCCGCGACCCACAGATCGACGTGCAGTGCGTCCGCCTGCGAAGGCCTGAACCGGAAGCGCGGAAACCTCAGCAAGGCCATGCCGTCCCCGCGCCGCAGGACCGCGAAGCCGCCGTCGGCGAATACACGGCTGCCGCGCAGGTCGAGTTGCTGCGTGGGGGGCGGGATGCGCAACCATGCGAGCCAGGCTATTGCACTGCGTGGAGCGGCGAATGCGATCCGGTCCAGGAACAGGGCCGACGCCAGGTTGACTGACGGACGGAAGTCGCGAATGGCCGTCCCTGCCAGCGGCAGCAGACAGGCGCCATCATTGGCCCCCACGTTCGGAACGTCGCCGCTCGTCGGATCGGTGAGAGAGGCCATCCACAGCGTTGCCGCGCGAACCCGCTCGGTGAGCGCACCCGAGAATGCCGGCAGGCCGAGATGCCGCCGCCAGCTCTCTGCGAGACTGAAAGTGTCGAGCGCGAGGCGCTGGTAGTTGCTGGAGTACTGACTGAAGGTTCCGCACGGCTCGATGCAACGCACCGCACGGTTCTCGAGCCATTTTCTGCCGAGCCGTTCCCAGCGTGCTCCGCGAGCATCTCCTGTGGCGATCAGCCAGCTACCGCCGATAAACAGCGCGCCGGCCTCCGAGGTTCCGTGGTTGTTATCCTGACCGATGGCATATGAAAGAGTCGGCTCGACGCGCTGCAGATGTGTGGCTATGAGGGTGCGCAGCCCTGCGGGCGCACCCCGCACCTGGCTCAACAGCAGGGCGGCGACCCCAAGATGCATGACACGGATGGAGGCCTCCTGACCGCATTTCCAGTTCGGTCCGCGGAATGGCGGGTTGGCCCGGCTCCAATTCCACAGCCAGCTGTTCAGCAGATCGATCGCACGGGCGTCCCCCAGCCGCGCTCGCTGGGCGAATGCCATGGCCCAGTCGAGCCGCGACCGCTCCCACACCGCCTTGATGTCGCCCGCCTGCGGATCGAAATCCGCAATCTCCCACCAGGGCGCGTCCTTGCCGGGAAATGGGGCTCCGGTGACCAGGTTGGCGTGCCAGTCGGGAATGGAGTCCCCGAGCTGCACGGCTAGCCACCCGAAGGCCAGGATGTGCTCGGGTCGTGTTAGAGACTCATGGCTGTCGCGAGCGGGCTCGCTCACGGGCTTGAAATACGGGGGCTCGGCGAGCGGCGCGCGAGCACGCACCGCGCGCGATACTTTGAGACGCACGCTCGCCCGGTACGTGGCCACACGGGCGACATTTCTCAGCCCGAGGCCTAGCACCGTTCCGATGAAATCCCGTGGCGCCATCACGCGCACTGGATGTGCTGCTGCGCCTCGATCGAGATCGAGGCAACCTCGAACAACTCTTCCAGCGGAATGGGGCTCTCGGTGCCGTTTTCCACGCTCGACAGAAATGCCTGGATGCACGCCGTGTGGCCCTTGTCCTGACGCCAGGAGCGGAAATTTCGCAACGTGCGAAACCCATAGCCCCTGAGCGAGCGAAAGTTGTCTATCTGAGCGACGCGACCGCCGCAGAAGACCTCGATGCGCTCCTTGGGGAAGCGCGGGTGGCCGCTGGTCAGGTAGTGGACCGTTCCGATCGAGCCATCCTCGAACCCGAGGGTCAAGGTCGCCGTGTCGTCCGTGGAACGCTGCGCCGTGCCTGTGCCCGTGCTCGCTCCGCGACACTGCAGCGAGACGATCCGAGCGCCGGCAATGAATCGCAGGAGGTCGATGAAATGGCACGCTTCGCCGACAATCCGTCCGCCACCGACCTCCGGGTCGCGTGTCCAGTGAGCGCCCGGCAAGAAACCGGCGTTGACGGTCGCGATGATGGTTTTCGGTTCCCGGACACCCTCGAGCAGGCTCTTCAGTTTGACGATATGCGGCGCGAATCGTCGGTTGAAGCCGACCATGAGCTTCGGGTGCAAGCCACGCGCGAGCGCATCCGCGTGAGCTGTTCTGATCAGCTCGAGTTGCTCCTGGCCGATGCCGAGCGGCTTCTCCACGAAAACATGCTTCCCGAGTCCCAGCGCCTTGGCCGTGAGCGTCGCGTGCGAGTCATGCCTCGTTGCGATCACGACGGTATTGATGTCGGGTCTTTCAATGGTGGCGTTCACGTCGGCCGAGGCTTGCAGAAATCCGCTCGAACGCGCATGAACCGCCGCGCTCGTGCCGCTCGGCGCTGCCAGCACGGTCAATTGCGCTCCCGCCTTGCGGAGAGCGGGTATCAACATTCGGGTCGAATAGTTCCCCGCGCCGATGAGCGCCACGCTCGCCTTTGCCGGATCGATGGGCCGTGCCGCGGCGGTCTGAATCGTCGCCTCGGCACGTTGCACGGAGTCCGCCGGATACTCCAGCAAGGTACCCAACACATTCTTCCTGCCGGCCAACGTTCCGTAGACTTCCAGCGCATCCGCGAATGCAACTCGCTGCGTGATGAGCTCGGCCGTCCGCAACCGGCCGTCAGCGAGTTGGCCCAGGACGGCAGCGAAATTCCGCTGCGCCGTCCAGCGAACGAAGGGCAGCGGATAGTCCGTTCCCCCTTCATACGCGGGGTCATAGCGGCCCGGCCCGTACGAGCACGACACCTGGAAAGTCAGCTCCTTCTCGTAGAACTCGGCGCGATTCAGCTCGAGCCCGACGACCCCGACCAGAACGATTCGTCCACGCTTGCGGCACATTCGCGCCGCCTGGGATATCGGCGAATTATTGGCGGTCGAGGCGCCGATGAGAACACCATCGACGCCTGGCTCCCCCGCGAATGTCTGCGCCGCGTGTACCGGGTCGTCTTTCGACGCATCGCACGTGAACGCGCCGAAGCGAGCCGCCATCTCCAACTTCGTGGGATCCACATCGACCGCGAGCACGCGGCAGCCGCACGCCCGCAGCAGCTGCACGGCGAGCAATCCCATCAGACCTACGCCTATGACCGCAAAAGTCTCACCGAGAGTTGGCCGTGCAAGCCGGACTCCCTGGAGCGCGATGCTGCCTGGGACGGTGAAGGCCGCTTCGTCGTCGCTTACCTCGTCGGGTATCCGCGCGCACAGGTTGGCAGGCACGCGAACGAACTCCGCGTGCGGACCATTGGAGGCGACGCGCGCGCCGACCTCGAACGATTCCGCGCCTTTGCCGCTCTCGACGACGACTCCGACATTGCAGTACCCCAGCGGAATCGGCTGTGCGAGCTTGGCGCGTACGGCGTCGAGCGTCGTGAGAAGCCCGTCCGTGCCGACTTTGTCCAGGACCTGCCGCACTTTGTCCGGCTGCTGGCGCGCCTTGGCCAGCAAGGAGCTCTTTCCGAACTCGACCAACATCCGTTCGGTACCGACCGAAACGAGGCTGCGCGTCGTCCGAACGACGACAGTGCCGCGCGCCGCGCGTGGCACGGGGACGTCCTCGATCACGGTCTCCCCGTGCCGCAATCCCTGAAACAGCTGCCTCATGAGCTGCGGCTCTCCCAGGTGCGATACAGATTCAGCAGCGCATCGGCCTCCGCCTCCCAGTTGTACCGCTCCCTGATGGCGCGTTGGCCCCGCTCGCCCATGCGTCGCAGCTCATCGGGGGCGAGCGCCAGGGCATCCAAGGCAGCCGCGAGCTGCCGCGCATTCGCCGGATCGACCAGCACCCCACAGCCCGATTCGCGCACGATCGGCGCGATTTCCTCGGCAAACTCCGGACACACCACCGCCATGCCCGCCGCCATGTAATCAAACATCTTGTGAGGCAGGGCGTACACATGATTCAGAATGCCCGGCTGGAACACGACCAGGCCCACATCCGCGCGGCACAAGAGCTCAAACGCCTGCCTGAAGGGCATCCACTCACGCAGCGTCACGCGCTCCTGCAGCCCGCACTCCACGATGCGACGCACCAACTCGTCCCGAGTACCGTCATTGATCTCGCCAACGATCTCCAGCCGCACCGTCTTGTCTTGCATCAGCGTCAGAGCTTCGATCGTCTGCGGCCAGCCGCGCACCTTGCTGAACAATCCCAGATGCACCAGAGTGAGTGGCCGGCGCGTATCCCCCGAGCGGCACTCCGAAGCCCAGCGCACTCCCGCGAGCGGCGTATAGTTCTGCACGAGGACGATCTTGCGGCCGGCGCTCTTGAAGTCGCCGACCACCGAGCGTTTCGCCGCGACGACGGCATCCGTCAACGGCGTGAGGCAGCGGAACAGAAATCTGATTCCGCCCGCGACCACAGGCCGCACCGCCTTCGGAAAGCGGCTCTCCGCGAAGGTGCTCGGATAGTGCTCATGCACATCGAACACGCAGCCCTTCCCCCTACGCAGGCGCAGCAGGATCCCGACGAACCACGAGTCGACTTCGTTGCAGTGGTAGACATCGGCGTCCAGCTCCAGTGCTCGGCGATACAGCGAGCGCAGCTGCGCGAGCCGGCCACGGATGCCCTTGCGCCGCGGATAGGTGATGATGCGCACACCCGAATACTCTCCCGACTCCTCCACGCTTCCCGGAGAGAGGTGCAGCACCTCGAAGCCGGCGGCGGCGAGCGCGACCGCCTCCTTCTCGAACACGCGCTTGTCCTTGGCCGGATGCATGGAGGAAAGAAAGCAGATCCTCATCGACCCCGGGCCTCCCCCTTGGCGGCGCCGTCGGCGATCGCCCGCAGGGAACCGCAGATCACCATGAAGAAATTCCCGGACAGGGAAGACGTGAGAAAGTCCTGCGTCACCATCAGCACTCCGAAACAGATTACCGCGACCAGGCCGAGATAGAACCCGAAGGCCTGGTCTGTGCGGGTGTATCTGAAGAACAACGCGCCGCATCCTAACAGGAATGCGAAATAGAATATTGCCGCCAGCAGGCCCGCCTTGAAGACCGCGCCGAGGTATTGATTGTGGGGCGAGGTGCCCTGCCCGAACTCGTCATCCAGCGCGTAGCGGTTCTCGAACCCGCTGAATCTCGTCCCGAACAGCAGGTCGGATCCCGATGACAGCAGGCGCTCCGTCATGATATCCGCGATATCAGAGCGGCCGGAAGTGCCTGCGCTGAAGTCCCCTGTCAGAAGCTGGGAAG
>CAZLYG010000186.1:0-9586 GCA_964563075.1 uncultured Steroidobacteraceae bacterium
GAGCTTCCCACCGTAGACGGTGATGACGTGCGTCACGGCCAGAACGGCGCACGCGAACGCCGCGAGAGTGACGGACAGAAGGTGCGTGGTGCCGGAAGGGCCACCGTTGCAGAACGGGCCCAACACGACATGGCCGTCCTTCAGTGCGAGGGCCTGAAGCCCGATGACTGCGGCGGCGCCGGTGAGTGTCGCCGCCCAGCGCGCTGCGAAGCCGCGTGATGAACGGACATCAAGGAATCTGAAGAGCAGCCAGAACGCCGCCGTTGAGGCCAGGAGAACAAACATGAACGACGCGGCGAGTAAGAGAGCCGATTCATGGAACGCGGTGCCTCCCAAAAGCTGCGAAGCGCTGGTGTGATAGGCGGCCAGCAGACCGGTGCCGGCGACGATGCCCGCGGCAGTGAGGCGTGCCCTAGTGGGCTGCCCGCCCGAGAGAATCGTCAGAACGGCCGCGGGACCCGGCAATGCCATGAGCAAAGGCAGAAAGAGCTGCCCGATGTGGACAGCGCTCCAGTGCAGTCCCGGTACGGCCGACAGTACGGCGACTGTGTTGGAGCCCCACAGCCCGATGCCCACAGCCACCGTGCCGCCGATGACCCGACAGACTCGCGCCCGCGGGCGCGCCGGCCCCGCGAGCCGCTTGACGAGCTCGAGCAGGGTGTACGAAACGAAAACGGCGATGAGGCCGGCAAGCACCGCCAGCCAGGCATCGACAGCCACGGATTTCATGGCGCAGAAGGTAGTGCCGCCCCCCTCAAGTCGGCACTGCCAGGAATCGGTAGCCTGCTCGAGGAAACCCTGTATCGGCGCAGGGCATCAGAGAGAGGCGGTGGGGGTTATCTGAACGCGAGCTAAACGTCGATGATCTTATTGCGCACGGCGTAGCGGACGAGGTCCGACAACGAGTCGAATTGCATCTTACGCATGATATTGCTGCGGTGCGTTTCAGCGGTTTTGACGCTGATATCCAGCTTGCGGGCGACCTCCTTGTTGCTGCGCCCTTCCGCGAGAAGTTGCACGATTTCACGCTCCCGCGCCGACAGCGTCGGCACGGTCTCAGCCTCGGCGGGATTGCGCAAATAGCCTTCGAGCACCATGCGCGCCACTTTCGAAGTAAAGAACGTCCCGCCCTCGAGCAACGCATCGACGGCGTTCACGAGTGTCCGCCCGGCATCGGACTTCAGCACATAACCCTGAGCCCCGGCGCCGAGCACTTCGCGGATGAGCTGCTCTGATTCGTGCGCGGTGAGAATGAGTAGGCGTGTCTGTGGCTGAGCCGCCAGGATCTGGCGAGTCGCCTCCAGCCCGTTCAACTCAGGCATGGTGAGATCCATGATGGCGATGTCCGGCCTGTGGAGTGACACCTGCTCCACGGCCTGCCGGCCATTGGCCGCCTCGGCGACCACTTTCCATTCAGCCACTTCGTGAATCAGCGCAGCGAGCCCTTTGCGTACCAGCTCGTGGTCGTCGGCGATGACGATGCGGGCAGGTTTCATGGGCTCAGGCACTCCGCGCCTGCGGCAGCGGGTTGACGACGATACTTGCGCGTATGCGAGTGCCGGAGCCTGTGGACTCGACGGCAAAGGAGCCGCCTATCTGCCGCATGCGTTCGCGCATGCCGGCCAACCCCACGCCCAGGATCGGCGCACCCGGTGCGTCCTCGCGGGAGGTGATTCCACGTCCGCCGTCTTCGATCTCGAGGTCGACCGAGTTGCCGTTACGCTTCAATCTCAAGCTGACCCACGGGCTCGCCGAATGGCGCTGCGCGTTGGTCAATGCTTCCTGCGCTATGCGGAAGAGCGTCAGCTCCTCTTCCGGTCGCAGGCGCGGCATCGAGTCGGGGAGATCCAGTCGCACGTCGATGCCGCCACGGTTGCGCAGGCCATCCGCCAGCCATCTGAGCGCACTCAGCAGACCAAGCTCATCCAGCAGAGGCGGATGCAGGAGATACGAGGCCGTACGGATCTCGGATGAGCACAAGCTCGCCAGGCGCGCACATTCGGCCAGCAGCTCGCGCTGCGCAGCAGGCAACGACTTCGCATTCTCCATGAGCCGTGCAAGGTCCAGCTCCAGAGCCGCCAGCGTCTGGCCCGTCGAGTCGTGCAGGTCGCGTCCGACGCGGCGCCGCTCTTCGTCCTGGATGCGCATCAGCTCGCCGGCCAGGCCCCGCAGATCGCTCAGCACGCGCTCCCTCTCCCAGTCCAGGCGGGCCTGCGCGACCTGATCGGCGATTCCGCCGGCGAAACTCACCTCATCGAGGTGCCAGGCGCGAGGGGCGCCCATCTGATCGAAGCACACGACACCCGAGAGGTCACCGGAGCTGCGGACTGCGGCGGCGATGATCGAGGTGGGCACGGGAGCCAGCCACTGCCCAACCACAATCTCATGCAGCCTCGAATCGGCACGGATGTCAGCAGCTTCGATGACGCGCTGGGTGCGCAGCGCCTCCAGAAAGCGCGGGAAGCGATTTGCCGGGAGCGAGCCACCCTCGCTGTGCCTCTGGGTCGCACGCTCGAACAGCTCTGCACAGCGCAGCGAGCGCCCTTCGCTCTCCAGCAGCCACACGCTGATCCGATCGACACCGAGCACCTCGGTCGCCGCCGCACAGATCGAGCGCAGACAGGCCTCTAGATCGCCCCAGCCGCAATCGTATCGGTTGGACAGACGCATGAGTGCGGCGGATTGCCGTTGCATCCGATCGGTTCTGGCCGCCTCGGCCGCTTCCCTCCGCTTGCGCGCCGTGACGTCGTGCATGACACCCTGCACGGCCGGAACGCCACCGAACTTGATGGGGACGCCTTGCGACTCCACCCAGATAAACGAGCCGTCGTCGCGGCGAATACAGGCCTCCCAGGGCTCGATGGGGATGCCACGATCCAACACCTGCCTGGCGCGAGCGATGACGTTCGCGCGATCTTCTTCCGCGACGAACGAGATGATCGGGCGACCGACGAGATCGGCACTCGAGCGTGCGCCGATGAGCTTGACGCCTGCCTCATTCACCCACAGCAGCTCCCCGCCGCGGTGCACGAACACTGCTTCAGGCAAAGCATCGACGAGCGCGCGATAGCGGTGCTCGCTTTCCTTCAGCTTCTCCTCCGCCTGCTTGCGCTCCGTAAGATCGTGCACGACCGCCAGCGTCAGCGTCCGTCGCCCGACGCGCAGGCTCGTGAGGTCGACTTCGGCGGGGAAGCTCTCGCCGGACCCCAGGCGCTTGTGACTCCATTCGAACGTCGTCGCGCCGTTGCGCAAGGCATCCGCGATCCGCTGGTGCGCTGCCTCCTTCGAAAGACGTCCGTCAGGCTGCCTTTCGGGGGATAGCTCCCAGGGTGTCCGGCCGAGGGCGTCATTGCGGCCCTTGAGGCCAAACATGCGCGCGATGGTTTCGTTGGCATCCACGAATCGGTCGCCCTCGAGCATCAGCACACCAAAGGCAGCGTTGTTGAACAACGCCCGGAAATGCAACTCGCGGCTGAAGAAGGCGCGCACGTAGTGATTCAGGAGGACGGTCATGAGGACCACGAGCACGCTGAAGAAGGCCGTCACCCACACAGTGGTGCTCGTACGGTCGCGCCACGGAGCGAGCGCCGTGTCGATCGATTCGCACGTCACCATCATCATGGGGTAGCCGCTGACGCGGGCGTAGGCGAAAATCATCGGTGAGCTGAAGTACGGCGAGTAACCTTCTACGCTCCCTGAGTCCGCACCAGAGGTGGACATTTCCCTGAAGAGGGCGTTGCCTGCTGCGTTGTCTCCCACCGCTACTCGCGATGCGACCAGGCCCGCGACGCGTACCAGGACGGTACCATCGCTCGAGACCAGTCCCAGCGCTGTCTGCCCGGTGCCGGGCTGGGCATGCAGGGCATCCAATTCGTCGAAGTTGAACAGCGCCCCTGCCCAGATGCGACGGCCGCGCCCCGTCTGAATGAGACGGGCCACAGGAATAACGGTACGCGCGGTGGCCTGCGAGGCGGTGGCCGCCGGCCGGTCCGGGTCGGGGATCGGCCGCCCCACCCAGGTCTGATCGGCCGTAGGCGCCGCGGTCAGGGCGGTCATCCAGGCGGGCGCAGAGGCGGAGGATTCGTAGGACCCGTTGCGCCCGACACGTACGAAGCGTTGGCCGTCCGCCAGGAATATCGAGCGGACGTAGCTCCCTCCGGTGAGCATCTTGCGCAGCGTCGCTGCCAGTGCCGCGTCCGTGGAGGCATCGAGTCCGCCACCGGACTCGATCTCATTCGCGCCGGCCACCGCCGATCCAACACCATCGCTGAGCATCGCCAGCGTGCCCGTTTCCAGCACGGCTGCGACTGCGCGCAGGCGATTGTGCTCGCTCTGCAGCGTTTGCTCGCGGTCCATGCGAATGCGGAGCGTCGAATAAGCGATGCCGCTGGCAAGAACCAGCGCGGCGTAGGCCAGGAGCACCACCCAGCCCAGCGTCGGGGGCAACAGAAAACGCATGGCGCCCAAGCGCTGGCCGCCGAAGCCGCCTCCCTCGAACGACTGAGCCGGTACCAAATCCTCGCGCACCCGGGAGCCCCCCTGATGGCACGCCGCTAGTGTGCTGCAAAGCTTCTCGCGCAGCCAGCGGCGCCAGTGCTGAGCAGCCGTGCGGCGGCCCGACCCCATGGCCGGTTGCCTCCACATCCGCGCGCAGCAGTGCCGGGGGGCGGGCCCCGCCGCGGCCAGGTGCGGCATTACCGGGGCACCGCTCGCGCCAGCCGCGGGCTCGCGCCCGCCGCAGCCCTAATCGGGCAGCGGCCGGTCCCAGCTCAACATCGCCTCAGTGCAATCACGCGTGGCTCCCAGACTTTCCCGGGCCAATGCATAGCGGTCGTTGACCAGTCTGGTCAGCGGCGCGTCCATCTTCACCGTGCGGGCGAGGTCAGCAGCAATCTTGACGTCCTTGGCGAGCAGACCGAGCGCGAAACCGCTGGAAAACTTCCGCTCCAGAACCTGCTCCTTCATCACCACTTCGGTGTTGAAGTTGCGGCCGGTGGAGACATTGATGATGTCGATCATCCGGTGGCCATCGAGCCCGAACTGCCGGCCGATCAGCAGCGCTTCCGCCGACGCCGTATAGCAGGCCGCTGCGATGAAGTTGTTCAGCGCCTTCATGGCGTGGCCCGTGCCCAGTCCGCCTGTCTCAAACACCTGGTTCCCCATGTTCAGCAACAGGGGCTTGGCACGTTCCATCGCCGCGCGATCATCACCGCCGAGCATGATCGTCAGCGTTCCGGTCTTGGCACGTGGAACTGCGCCCGAGACCGGAGCATCGAGCAGAACGATGCTGTGCTTGCCCAGCTCCTCCCCGAGCGTGCGTGTGCCGGCGGGCTCGGATGAGCTCATGTCGATGACGAGTGTTCCCGGTTTCAGATGACGGGCCACGTCGGTGAGTACCTCGCGCACGATTGCACCTGTCGGGAGCATCGTGACCAGAACCTCAACCGAGGCGAAATCGGCCGGGGTCCTGACGGCACTCCCACCCTGCGTCCTGGCGAACTCGACACAACGGGAGGCCGTAGCGTCGTGAACCAGCACTTCATGACCGGCTTTCACGAGATTGGTGGCCATCGGCCACCCCATGTTGCCGATCCCGATGAATCCGACCTTCATTTCCCCGCTCCCTTCAGCACTTCGGCAGCCGCTCCGTAGGCCTCGACGCCGGCCGGCACGCCCGCATAGACAGCCGTGTGCAGCAGAATCTCGCTGATCTCCTGCGGCGTGACGCCATTGACCAGTGCGGCGGCCACGTGAACCTTGAGCTGATTGGGCCGAACCAACGCAGTGAGCGCCGCCAGGGTGATCATGCTGCGTGTGCGTCGATCGAGGCCGGGGCGCGCCCATGTCTCGCCAAAGCAGTAGCGCGTGACGACGTCCTCGAAAGGTCGATTGAAGTCAGTCGCCGCGGCGACACGATCTTCCGCCCCGGCCCGGCCGAACATCTCGCGCCTGACGCGCATTCCGGCCTCGTAAGATGCATCCTGGTGATCCATTGCGGTTGTCCTCTTATGTGATGGTCGTGAAAGCTGCGCCGAGCGCCTCGGAGGCGCTGCGGCTGGGAACACTCGCGCGAAGGTGCGGTGCTTGAACCTTTGCGTCTGCCCCCCGATCTTATAGATGACGCCCGAGCCCGGTTCCGGGTGGGCCGGATGTTTCAAAGTGTGTCCGAGCGCTGGGCTACGGGACCGGTTCCGGTCAACTTCACCGGCGTTCGACCGTTAATGATAAGGGGTGGGCTGGCCTTTAGAGGGCCTGCCCTCAATGCGGGCCCCCTGGCAGACTGGCTCGCTCGAGGCCAAGACCATGATCAAGCAAGCAATTCTCTCCTGCATCGTCGGCACGGCGGTGACTCTCGGACTGACCGGTTGCGTGATCAACGTCAGGTCCGACGTCAACCAGCCCCTTTTCCGGCAGGTCCAGTGTCACACCTTCTCCTGGGCGGGATCGTTCCGCACGGACACCAATCCGGCCCGCGCCACCATTGCGAACCCGGTGAACGAGGCGCGGCTGAGGGCCGCGATAGCCGGCCATCTGCAAGCGTTGGGCATGCAGTACGTGAACAGTGGCGGCGATTGCCTGGTCGGCTATGGCATCGGCGCGCACAACGTGATCGAGGGCGGCTACCCCTACGGCTGGGGCGCCGGATTCGGCTACTGGCGCGGTGGCTGGGGTTGGGGTGGCGGCTGGGGCTGGGACGCGCCCTACGTCTATCGTGAGGGTCTCATCGGCGTAGATCTGTACGAGGCCAAGGGCCGTGAGCCCCTGTGGCATGCTTCTGCCAGCGAGGACCTTACCGGCGCCACCGGCGATGCGGCGGTTAAGAAGATCAACGCGGCGGTCGACGCGATCTTCAGCAAATATCCGCGCTGACGCGCGGGAATCATGATTGCGCTTCTCGCAGGCCTGGCTCTGCAGGTCGCCGGCGCCGACAGCTCGGGTTCTCTGGCGAGCACGCTCAGGGCTCGCGACCAGGCCCTTCTGGATTCCCTCGCGACGGGCAACCGCGCCATCTGGGATGCGACGCTGACTCCCGACGCGGTCTACATCGACGAGAACGGCACCATATTCACGCGCGCGGAGTATCTGAAGTCGCTTGAGCCCCTGCCGCCGAAGATCTCCGGGCGACTCAACATCACGGATTACCAACTGCATCTCGACGGCGACACCGCGCTAGTCATCCACAAGGATGAGGAGTTCGAGGAGTTCTACGGGCACTCGCTGAAGGCGAACTACCTGATGTCAGAGACCTGGCTGCAGCGGGGTGGTGAGTGGAAGCTGGCCCTCGTGCATGTCTATGTCGTCGCCCGTTCTCCGCCGTCAATCACCCTGCCACCCGCGAAGCTGGACGAGTACGTCGGCCGGTACAGTGCGGGACCGGATCTCACCTGGACGATCCGTCGCGAGGGTGAGCTCCTCTTCGGCGGCCACGATGGCAAGACTCCCCTGAAAGTCGAAGCTCCGGACGTCCTGTTCGTGCCCGGTCAGCCGCGCGAGCGCAGGTTCTTCCAACGGGACGCCGAGGGAAAAATCTCGGGATTCACGTGGCGGCGCGAGGGAGAGGAGATTCGCTACCAGCGGCTGCCCTGAAGCGGCACCGCCGCTGTCATCATCGAAAACCCTCTCGATCCAGGGCATCAGGAAAGCGAGCCCCAGAGCACCTACGACTGCTGCGAACGGTCGATTGAAGATGAACATGTTCGCAGTGTAGAGTCCGGCTCGATGGCGAAAAACAGGACAATTCAGACTTCATTGTTCGGTTATTTCGCACAATGCGTGGGCCGAGGGCACCCATGAACCAGCTCGCCGGCATGCGTACGTTCCTCCGGCTCGCGGAGCTTCAGTCGTTTACGCGGACTGCGGATTCGCTCGGCCTGTCGCGATCCGTCGTGAGCGCGCACCTGGCCGATCTCGAACGCCACCTGGGAACGCGCCTGGTGAATCGCACGACGCGCCGCGTCGGAATCACCGCGGACGGCGCGGAGTATCTCGAGCATTGTCGCCGCATCCTGGCGGACCTGGATGCCGCGGACGAAGCCCTCAAAGGCAACCGGGAGCGAGCGCAAGGGCGTCTGCGTGTGGACGTGCCCGAGGCCTTCGGCAGATACCTGCTCGTTCCGGCATTACCCCAATTCACTTCGCGCTATCCCAACATACAGCTCGAGGTGCAGTTCAACGATCGGGTGATCGATCTCATCGCGGAGCAGGTGGACGTCGCTGTACGCGGCGGCACGGTCAACTCGCCGAACCTCATCGCTCGCCGGGTCGTGCGCACGCGCTTGATTACGTGCGCGTCGCCGGAGTACCTGAAGCAGTACGGCGTTCCGAATGATCCACAGCAATTGCGCGATCACAGGCTCATCGGCGCGCTGTCCAACACGACGGGGCGTCCGCACAAGTGGGTGTTCGAGAAGGGGTCGGCGCGTAAGCAGTTTCCCTTCCGCTTCAACGTGGCGTTCAATTCCGTCGAAGCCCGGGTACAGGCGGCTGTGCGCGGCACTGGCATCGTGCAGACGATCGATCTGCTCGTTGCAGAATTGCTGGCCGGCAACCGGCTGCAGGCAGTGCTGACGGACTGGTCGGCCGATAGCGGACCGATTTCGGTTGTGTATCCGGCGACGCACCGGGAGTCTCCAAAGGTTCGCGCGTTCGCGGCGTTCGCCGCTCGGCTGCTCGAGGATTATCGACTGCATGTCGATAAGTTGTTGGCGTTGCGGGCGTGAAGGTGTCTCGCGCCCGGCGACGCGACCGGCCGCCCGGGCGCCGTAACCAAGAGTGCACATGCAGCGGCTGGACAGCGAGCCCCCGTCAAAGAGTTACCGAGCAGGTCACAGCCTAAAGTCTCGGGTCACCCTATGATCGGGGCAATGGGAACTGCGTCCCGATTCGACCCCAGCTCTTTTCCGGATTCACCGTACGCGGCAGAGCTGCAACGGGGCTCGACGAATCTGCGCTTCAGCCCGCGGCTGGAGCGCGAGTACACCCGCGCCCAGCTCATGGACGAGCGCGCCCTGATCCGCGTGGTCGCCATCATCGCGGCGTTCGTGGGACTGGCTCGCGGCATGGAACAGGGCTTTCGCATCGCCTGGACTGGCGAACTGCTGATCGACTTCTCGGTGGTCGTCCTGGGGTCGATTGCACTGGCTGTGATTGCCTGGGGCCCCTCTTTCGACCGGTACTATCTCCCCTGGGCCCGGATCGTCGTTCCCCTGCGCAATGCCATCATGGCCGCGCACATTGCCGAGGCAGCCGCGCACGGGCAGACGGAGATGCTGGCGGGCCTGCCGCTGATGCTCATCGGGCCCTTCTTTTTCTTCGGGTTCCGATTCCGCACCGCTGTATTCACCGGTGTGACGACCGTGGCCTCCTACGTCCTGTTTGCGCTTTACTTCCGCCTGCCCACGATCCTGGCGATTCGTTCATTCCTGTTCCTCTTCGCGGCGGTGGCCGCTGGCGCCCTCGCCGCCTGGCACTTCGACAGGAAATCGCGCACGAACTTTCTGGAGGACCGCCTGATTGCCGAGCTGGCGGAGCACGACGCGCTCACCCCGGCTGCTGTCCCAATCGCGCGTATCGCCCGCGTTGCGCA
>CAZLYG010000187.1:0-9571 GCA_964563075.1 uncultured Steroidobacteraceae bacterium
TGTTCGCGACGGTCGCTAGTGAGCGTAAGCGTCCGCCGAAGGCCGTCTTGACGCAGTCAGCGGGTAAAAGACGGATCACTGGATCAATACCCGCCGTGTCGTCAGGGGTTGACGGCCGGATGCGGAACGATTCGCTCATATTGAGTCAGCGTGATCGCTCTTGATGACTCGTGAAGGATGGGTACGGGCGATGCTGAAGGATTGAAAGGTCGCGGCGGGGCACTCAGGTTGCACGAAGCGCCGCCGTCACAGGCACGCGTGCAGCTCGTAGCGCAGGGAGAAATCCGCCGAGCGCGCCGATACCCAGCGCCCAGGCGACGCCCAACAGAGCCAATTCCGGTGTGACCACAAGATGGAAACGCGATCCGAGAGGGCCCCGGGCGGCGAGCCCATCCAAGCCAAACCAGGCGATGAGCGCGCCGATCATCGCGCCGGGCACTGCGAGCAAGATCGACTCCGAGAGAACCGCCACGATGATCGGCGCAGCGTTGAACCCGAGGGCTCGCAAGGTGGCCAACTCACGACGGCGGCTGTCGACGAGGGCATACAGCGAATTCGCCGCCCCTATGGTCGCTGCCACCGCGATGATGGTACCCACGAAGTAACTGACGAACTTGAGCATGCCGTTGAGCTGCTGTGTGTATGACGCTACGAGCTCCGCCTCGTGCCAGGCTTTGAGGTGCAGCGACGGATTGGCCTTGAGGGCATCGGCCACCGTGGAGAATGCTGCCGCCGACTCGAGCATCACGTCCGACTCGTTGTAGGCGTTGCGTCCAAGGGCGGACAGCATCGTCGCGCCATCCGCGTACACCGCACAGTTTCCAACGGTGCGGCCGTAATCGAAGGTCCCGACGACGACCCATTCGTCACCGAGCAAGTGCTGCCGGTCACCAAGAGCCAGACCCGCGAACTGCGCAGCGCAACTGCTGGTCGCGATCAGCTCATGGAGTCCGGACCTGAACAGGTGCCCGGAGGTCAGGTGCAGGTCCACCAAGTAGTCGGTGAGACCCGGGGTGACGCCATGAACGATGTAACTGGTGGGATGACCGTCGCTCTTGTAGCGCGCCCGCACCGCTCCCAGTGCCTCGAGTACGACGATGGGCTCGCCCCTGGCATTGCGCTTGAGACCGGGCAGGTCACGGATCAGGGGAAGTCTGTCCTTCGGGATGTTGCTCTGCACAGGTGACGGCGCGTCGGCGCTGATCAGAAGGATGCGATCGGGCCGCACATCGGCGAACGCCTCCCGTCGCGCTCCGACAACCATGGCAAGCATCGAGACAAGCACGCCAACCGCACAGGTCACGCCGATGACAATCGTGAACACCAGGCCGAGGCGCGCCCGGATACCCCCCAGGCTCATGCGGAGCAGGACGGAGAACTGTTTTGCAAGGGTCATTTTCCGCTCTCTAGCGACCGGCCAGTGCATCGATCACTGAGAGCCTCGCGGCCCTGGAGGCCGGAAAGGCTGCGCTGATCAGGGCGATGAGCACCGCACCAAGCAAGCCAAAACCGGCGACGGCGACGGGCATGGTGAGTCCGGGCACGAGGTAGTCAGCATAGGGAAATACGGCCATCGCCGCAGAGAGACCGATGAACGCAGCGACCACGCAGACCATCAGACCTTCAGCGACGACCATCCCGAACACCGCGCGATCGCTGACGCCCAAGGTCTTCAGCACCGCGAGCTCCGGGGCCCGCTCGCGGATCGTCTGCATCATCATGGTGGCGGTAGAGAAGAGCAATGCGACGAGCACCGCGCTGATGATCGCACGGATGGCATAGTTGAGATTGACTATGGACTGCAGTTGTTGAGCGCGCATCTCCTGGAACGAAACCGTCTGGGTTTCATTGAACGAGTTGGCGAAGGCCCGGTCGATGGCGCTGGACACCGCCGCGGCGTGCAGCGGATCGGAGGCGACCACATACAGGTTCGCCAGCGCGCCCTGGTCCCGTGCGCGCGATTCGTCCAGGTACGCGTAATTGGCTACGATGAAACTCCCTGCGCCGGGCCAGTGATCCGCAAACATACCCACGATCTCGAAATCCCAGGTACCCGACCCATTGCTGCGCAATACGCTCGACGTCAGCGGAATCCGCTGTCCGATGTGCCAGCCATATTTGCTGGCGAAGTCTGCAGTGACCAGCACGCCGTCGCGAGTAGTGCGCAGCGCCTGCAGGTCCTGGGGCTGCACCTGAAAGATGTCCCCTAACAGTGTCAGGTAGTCGTCGCTCGGGACGATTCCCAGGACGAACACGGTCTCGGTGGGCTTCTGATAGGTTGTGAGGATGCCATTGGTGGCCTGAGCCGTCTTGACCCCTGGAATTGACCGAACTCGGTCGAGGTAAGCGATAGGCAGCGGTGCCGCGCCAAAAACCGCAGGCTGGACTGAAAGCACATCCGCCCGGGTAGCGGCGATCAACTGTTCGACGCCCGATTTCAGCCCCTGCAGCACGCCGAACAGGGCGAAACCCACGGCGACCTGCAGCACGATGAGCGCCGTACGCCCAGGCTTGCGCCAGATGCCTGACCAGATAAGCGGAAGGTACTTCACGCGGTGTCCTGCGGCCGCATTGTACAGCGGCAATCTACAGGAGCGGGAAAGCGCTGCTTACTCCTGGGGCTCACGGGGCTAGTCCCATACACGGTGCTGACTTCGCCAGACCCGTGGCGAACGAACAAGCATAAGGGGCGAGCCACTTGCCGCGCGAGGCTCAGCCCGATGCCGAGCGGCCCGCCTCCGCGGCCGCTCAGGGCACGGAGTACTTTTGCGCCCTTCTTCACAATCGATCCGAGGAAGCACCATGAAACGGATTCTCGCCCCTTTGATTCTGCTAATCAGCTGCGCGACAGCGTCGGCGGGTTCCCCGGAATGCGGCGACACACGAAGCGACCGCCTGGCCCGCGTCGGCCCGCCAAAGGCATACACGATCTGCCTCCGCGGTGTACCTAGACTTAGGGCGTCGGAGAAGGATCCCTCAAGTGTTGGAACAAGTCGGTGTGAGACACGATCTTCCCGATGTTGCACCCGAATCCGTACATTGCAGAGTCGACGAATGGAAACGTCACGATGCAACGGCCATTGACGTTGACATACGGTTTGCCCTCGGGGGTGGTCGTATAGCGATGAGTTACCGCAAAGTCCCATCCATCCCACGCGGACGACGGCTGCCAAGCGGACTTGCTGCCAGGTGCCTTGCGCGGGTCGCGTGCCGCAGCCTGTTTGCGTTCTCCCGCTTCCCGCGCGAGCTGATGCTCTGCTGCCGGGGCGATCTCGGCATGCCAATCGATCTCGGGCAGAGCAGAAGTCGCCGATTCGGTGCTCGGCGCGGATCGTTCGCTATCGGCCCGTTGTCTGTAGGCAGGTTCTCGGCGCGCTGTCGCGCTTAGAACCGCACCTTGGTGTGCTTTGCGTTCGCGGGAAGCCGGCGTAACGACACTGGCCACCGCTGCTTCCTGTGTCAGTGGCGGAAGCCAGGCCATTGCAACGTCGTCCTCTGAGGCCTGACGGCGGAGCTGCCGATCACTTTCCTGCAATAACAGAACCAGCGCCGCGAGGTGCGCTGCGAGGACGGCGAGGAAAACGACCAGACGCTGCAGGTTGGGCGGGCAGATGCCGCGGAATTGGGCGGATCGATCCGTGACTCCCCTCCTGAGGTTGCGTTACCTAGGTTCGAACTCTGGAGTGTTGAGGAGTTCCGTTCGTGACCGGCCTATGGTCCAAGTCGACTCAATTTGTCAAACCAGGAGAACCGAAGGTTCAAGAAGTTGAACGCCGACGAGCGTAACGAGCGATGGCTCACGGTGTCGATTACACGGAACGCATCGCCGCGTCGCCTCCAGGCGTGAGCGCGGCGAACGTGTGGCAATCGCTCCCGAAGAGCCGCGCGGCCGACCTCGGTTTGGTTTTGCCCGATGAGCTGGGCAAGCGCGCTCGCAAACTCGCAGGCTTCTGCGCTCGGGGTCTTCAAGGGCATATTGATCACGTGTAGATGAGTCAAAGTCCAACGGTCGCTTTAGCGCGTCTGCCAGGGAGGGTCAGTTGCTGATCACCCGTGCCACTGGCAAATCCACTGGCAAATCGGGGGGCACCGGGGGATCAGAGGGGAATTGAGCCGCTTTTCGATCAGTAACCTGTTGATTGCTATGGCTTGGCCGCGGGTTCGAGTCCCTCCCTTTCCACCAAGATTCTTTAGTAAAATCAAGTAGTTAAATAGATATCGCGCCTAATTGGCGGTTTTGCCGCGCATCGAGACTTCTCACGTGGAGTCGAGGCGTCTCACTCATTCTCCTGCTGTCTCGGGCTAGTGTTGGTACTTTTGATGGTATCGGAATGTCGCAAATCTGAAATACCAACACCCGGCAACTGCCCGAACCGACGAACCCAGAGTGACGAGCCAGTTTCCGGAGGCCGTGCGCGAGGATCGCGCACGACACCCGCGCGCCGCGCTCGGAGCGCGAGGGCGAGTGACTTTGAAACCTGGCTCTGCCCGCTCTGAAGGCGAGCTTGCGACCTTCCTCGGGCGATCAGTTGGAGAGGCGAGCCCGCCGTCTGGGCGCTCGCCGTGGGGGGCCGTCCTGTGATGGTACTACCCCGCGGCCGCCCGCAACGGCGACATGCTCGCGCGCTGCGCCCGGGGGACGAGCGTGTTGAGCACGCGCAAATGAGCCGGAAGACAAATAGAGTGCAGGTCGTATCGGTCGATGACCGTCTGTCTCGCATTCTGGCGCAGTGAAGCAAACGCGCGTCGGTCCTCGAGCGCCTCGATCACCCGGTCAGCAATCTCATCCGGTGAGAAGAAGTCGACCAGCAAGCCGTTGCCCCCGTGATGAACGACTTCCTGCACCGGCTGAGTGCGGGAGCCCACGATGAGACACCCCGCCGCCATGGATTCGAGCATGGACCATGACAGAACGAAGGGGTAGGTGAGGTACACGTGGACGCGCGATACCTGCAGCACCTTGATAAATGCGGCGTACGGGACCTTGCCGAGGAAGTGCACGCGAGACAGGTCCAGTGCATCGCCGAGTTCCGCCAGCAGTTTCTTACGGTAGCTTTCACCTTCAGGTAGCCGAGCGCCATAGCTGACCTCGTCCCCGCCGACGATGATCACCCGAGACTTCGGTCTCGCTGCCAGGATCTTCGGCAAGCTGCGCATGAAACTGGGGAAACCGCGATACGGCTCCAGGTTGCGGGCGACGTACGTCACGAGCTCGTCACCGGCGTTCAGCTCGACTTTGGCGTCCGCAATGATGAGCCGCGCGGCCGGATTGGGTTTGGCGACTGAAGTGTCGATGCCCTCATGGATGACATTCATGGTGTGGTGGTAGCGGCGGGGATACACGGACTTCTGCCACTCCGTCGGAGTCTGTCCGAGGTCTGCGGTGTCCAGCGCCAGCAGGTTCCCCAGGTTCTTGGTTCGCAAGCGCGGAGCAGTGTCCGGAGTGACTGGATCCGCCGGATCAAAGCCGACATCAGCGCCGGTCATGCGGTAGAAGAACTCGAAGTACCCGATCAAGGGGGCCTCGGGGAAGATGTCCTTGAGATACCAGATCTCACCCCACCCGTTGTGCCCCAGCATGACATCCGGGATGAACCCGCTCTTGCGCAGATCGATCGCCACCCGCGCGACCTCCTGAGCATTGAGCACCGCCGCTTCGGATTCGCGTAAGTAATGATGTACTTGCGGGGAGATCGTCCGCCGGGGTTTGTAGACGACCTTGCGGACGCCGGGAATCTCGACGTCGCGCCGCTGCGTGATGAACACCACCTGCTGGTCGGGCTGGCTACCGAGGTAGCGGACGAGATGCAGATACTGACCGGGAAAATTCTGATGCACGCACAGTATTTTCATGTCTTCCAACACCTTGCCGCTGGGGTGGAAGAGGTCGCCCTGTGCCGAATGGGTCGTGACCGCATCCCTGCCGACGGCTGAAGATCTATGGGTGAACGCCGAAGCGGCGCCGCCGAAGAGGTGCTCGCCGGCGACTGTTCCGCGAGTCGCGAAGATCGTAACAGGGGTGCTCCGCGAAAGTCACTGGCCGAATCGCTTGTATCCAACAAAGTCAGTGTGACTGGAACCAGGATGCAAATTCCGGTCCGCGCGATGTGAGCGGCGAATATTTTCTTGTCAGCCCGCAGACTCGTTCCCATCTGTCAAATCGCATAGTAGAGTGCGCTGCCGATCAGGGGTGCGCAGGGAAATCTCGGGACGAGAATGAAGGCGTAGGGACTTCCACATGACGGGGGTGTCAATCGACAGTGCGTTGGGTCTCGCCGGATCGCCGTCCGGAGGGCTCCAGTGATTGCCGCGTCCCTCCGCAGTTGGTTCAATCGGTTTCACCGCCAACCCCTCTCTTCATCCGCTGTACCTCTCGAGGACATCGTCTGGTCGCTCGGGAGCCTGTCCGCGCTGCGTAATCGCCCTTTTGACGCGGACCTTCTGGTCCGGGATCTCCCGGCACCACCGCTGACCACCGATGCGCTCATCACCGCCGCCCGTGCGCTGAAGTTTCGGATCCGGCGCAGGCGCATCAACCGCAGCGAGCTGACACGCTGGACGATGCCTTGCCTCGTCGAGATGTGGGATCCCGATCGAACGTGGCAACCCCCAAGCCATGATTACAGTTCGATACATCTAGCTGCAGAGTCGTCGGATGACACAGGGTCGGCACCCGAGAGTGAAGGCGACGCGTCTCAGAAAGGGGTGCGCCTCGCACTTGTGGCACAGATCAATGCCACACATGTCCTTCTATTTCGAGCCGGTTCCAACCAGCTCTCGACTCTCTCGCACGAGCAGTTCGACCGCGAATCCAGTGGGATCGGGTATCAGATCGCGCTGGCGGCCGAACCCCTCGACGATCCCGATGGCATCTACCGCCGCTCCAGATCGTTTGGGTTCCGTTGGTTCATCCCCGAGCTTCTGAAGCACCGTCGCGTGTGGCGCGACGTGCTGATTGCCTCCTTATTCATACAGGTGCTCGCGCTGGGCACCCCTGTGTTCACCCAAGTCGTGATCGACAAGGTGGTCGTCCATCGCACTCAGAGCACTCTGATCGTCATTGGGATCGGGATGGGTCTGTTCGCGATCTTCTCGACAGCGCTCACGTGGATACGTCAGTACCTGGTGCTTCACACAGGCAACCGCGTCGACGCGGTGCTCGGCGCCGCCGTATTCGACCACATCCTGAAGCTACCGACCCGATACTACGAGACGCGGCCCACCGGCGTGATCACCGCGAGGCTCCGAGGCGTCGAGAACATCCGGGAGTTCATTGCCAGTGCCGCCGTCACTCTGGTCCTGGACTTGCCCTTCCTGTTGATTTTCTTAGGCGTCATGCTGGCGTACAACGTCACGCTGACGGTCCTTGGGCTTGCCGTCATCGGGCTGATCGTCGCCCTCAGTGTGATTGTCGCTCCCATGTTCCGCTCCCGGCTGAACGAGCAGTTCCTGCTCCGCGCCCGCAATCAAGCGTTTGCAACCGAGTACATCGCCGGGCTCGAGACGGTCAAAAGTCTGCAGATGGAGCCCCAGGTCAGGGCGCGCTACAACGACTACCTGGCGGAGTATCTGCGTTCAGGGTTCGACGTTCGGCAGATTGCGAATACGTACAACGTGCTCGCGAACGGACTGGATCAGGCGCTGAGCCTGATGATTCTGGTCGTCGGGGCGACGTTCGTCATGCGCGGCAGCGCGTTTACCGTCGGAATGCTCGTCGCCTTCCAGATGTTCGCTAGCCGGGTGTCCCAGCCGCTGCTGCGACTTGTGGGGCTCTGGCAACAATTCCAGCAGGCCAATCTTTCAGTTGCCCGCCTGGGCGACATCATGAACTCCCCGGCTGAGCCGTATTCGCTCATTCCGGGACGCGTGCGTGGTGGCCGCGGGCTGATTCAAATCGAAGAAGTCGCCTTCCGGTACGCCCCTCGTGTCAACGTAGTTGCCGCTCCGATAGGACGTAAACTAAGGGGCACGAGGCAGTGAAGTGGCACGATACGGAAAGGCATTCAAAGACCGCGCGGTAGCGCGGCTTCTTCCTCCGGAGAGTTCTCCGGTGCAAGCAGTTTCCCAAGAGCTCGGGGTGTCGGTGACGACGCTGGAGCGGTGGCGGGCAGATGCGCTGTCCACACCCGCTCGCGAGCGGGTGTGGACGGCGGCGGCCCGGCTGCAGGCGGTGATCGCGACGGCGGCGATGGACGAGACCCAGCGCAGCGCCTGGTGTCGCGAGAACGGGGTGTACCCGAGCGAGCTGGAGCAATGGAAGCAGAGCGCGATCGGCGCTTTGAGCGAGACGCCCGAGGAGCGGAGCAGCCCGCAGGAGAGGCGTGATTCGCGTAAGCGCATCAAGGAGCTGGAGCGGGACCTACGACGTAAAGACAAGGCGCTTGCGGAGACGACAGCGTTATTGGTGCTGTCAAAAAAACTCGAGGCGATCTTGCAGCGGGACGAGGAAGAATGACCCCGCTGGAGGATCGCCAAAGAAGCGCCGGGTGGGTCGAGCAGGCTTGTCGCGAGGGAGCGCGACTTGCAGCCGCCTGCGAGGTAGCCGGCATCGATGCCCGCACGCTTCAGCGCTGGAAGAATCAGGGGCTGCACAGCGGCGACCGCCGCCCCGGTGCTGTACGGCCAACCCCCGCTCACGCGCTCAGTGCTGCGGAACGCGAGCAGATCGTGCAGATCGCCAACGAACCTCGCTTTGCCGAGCTGCCGCCGGCGCGGATCGTACCGCTGCTGGCGGATCAAGGGACCTACATTGCCAGCGAATCCAGCTTCAGCCGTGTGCTGAAGGCTCACGGGCAAATCCAGCATCGTGGCCGGGCGAAGACCCCTCAGCGCCGCAAACCGCCCAGCACGCATGTGGCGAGCGCGCCGCGGCAGTTGTGGTGTTGGGATCTGACCTTCCTGGCCAGCCAGGTCCTGGGTCAGTGGTTCTACCTGTACCTGATCTTGGACGTGTACAGCCGCAAGATCGTCGGCTTCGAGGTTCATCCGACCGACAGTTCCGATCACGCGGTGGAACTGCTGCGCCGAACCGCCCTCGCCGAAGGCTTGCACAGCCTGCCGGAGAAGCCGGTTCTGCATGGGGACAACGGATCGACGATGAAAGCCACCACGGTGCTGGCCATGATCCACTGGCTGGGATTGAAGGCATCGCACTCCAGGCCCCGCGTGAGCGACGACAACGCCTTCGTCGAGGCGCTGTTCCGCACGGCGAAGTACCGCCCGCAGTACCCCACTAAGGGCTTTGCGAGCCTGGAGGATGCGCGCCACTGGGCCAGCCGCTTCGTGAGTTGGTACAACCACGAGCACCGACACAGTGGCATCCGCTACGTCAGTCCGGCCGAGCGTCATGCCGGCTCTGACCGAGAAATCCTCGCACGACGCCACGAGCTGTACCTGCAGGCTCGCTCGGCCAACCCACGTCGCTGGACACGGCACACGCGCAACTGGCAGCCCATCCCCGCCGTGACGCTCAATCCCGAACGCGAGGCACTCGTAGAAACGGTCCTCGCCTCACAGAAACAATCCGCTGCCGCTGCATGAACTCAGACGGCAACTATGTTGACACGCACCG
>CAZLYG010000188.1:0-9570 GCA_964563075.1 uncultured Steroidobacteraceae bacterium
ATCCGAATCCGCAGCCGGCAGGTACGAGGCCGGACTGTAGACTTCCTCTTCGTCAGATTCGGGTGTTGGGTCGAACGACATGTCACGCGCGGCGAGCCGCTTCTCCATCTCGGTGACTTCGCTCGTGGTCACACCCAGATCACGGGCCACCGCCTCAGTCTCTTCAGCGGACAGCCACGCCAGGTTCTTCTTCAGCTTGCGCAGATTGAAGAACAGCTTGCGCTGCGCCTTGGTCGTCGCGATCTTCACCAGACGCCAGTTGCGCAGCACATACTCGTGGATCTCCGCGCGAATCCAGTGCACGGCAAAGGACACGAGCCTCACGTTCATGCTGGGGTCGAAGCGCTTGACGGCCTTCATCAGGCCGACATTGCCTTCCTGAACCAAATCGCCAATCGGCAGTCCATAGCCGCCGTAACCACGTGCGATGTGCACGACGAAGCGCAGGTGCGACAGCACGAGTTGCCGGGCGGCGCTCAGGTCGTTACTCCGGCGAAAACGGACTGCGAGCTCGCGCTCCTCCTCACGGCTCAGCACGGGAATCCGGCTGACGCGCTCGAGGTAAGCGTCAAGGCTGCCGACCGCGCCGGTCAGGGCGAGGTCACCGTTGCGGGCGACGAGGGCGGTGCTTCCGGTCATTGAGTCTCCTGGGTTTTCGGTGGGCATTCTAGCACTCAGGCTGTTAGAGTGCTAACAGCGCCCATGGTTCCGCGCCGTAGCACTGGGATTTTGCCATTCGGAACAATAGCTTAGAGTCGCCTCCAGGGGCTGTGGGGAGGGGGTCTCCTGCTGCCGCAACCGGCTCCAGGTCGCCTGCCGGGCCTCACCTGAGCCGGGGCCTCAGAGCGAGCGTCCTTGGCGTCTATCCTTCGCCTCGGGGGCCGTTTCGGGAATCCCCCATTGGTATGACTCCGGCAGACGCCCTAGTAGGAGGCGCCTTGGCCGAGGGCGGCGGCGGACACGCTAGGCTCGCGGCTCGATCGTCCGTAAGTGGCGCGTGGCGGAAACCCACGCACCCAGCCACCCCAGGACCGCCCCGGTCCCGATCAGGATGCCGACCTCCCGGTCCGAGAGTCCCTGCAACGTGAACTGACTTCCATAGAGCTGGGACAGAGTGGCGACCGGCTCTCCCAGCACCACGACGGCGATGACGACGATGGCCCACGCGAGCAGTGCCCCGCCGATGCCGTACAGGACTCCCGAATAGAGGAAGGGTCTGCGCACGAACGCGTTCGATCCTCCCACGAGCTTGGTGACTTCAATCTCGGCGCGCCGATTGAGGATCTCCAGCCGGATCGTATTGCCGATGATCGCCAGCACGCCCAGTCCGAGCAGCAGGGCCGCCATGGCCAGCAGGCGTTGCAGCACCTGCAGAATGGCGTTCAGTCGATTGACCCATTCGGTGTCCATCTGCACCGTGTCCACTTCGGGCCACGCGCTCAGGTAGTGCCGGAGCGACTCCAGGGTCGCCGCCGATTGCGCGCTGACGCGCGGTCGGATGTGCAGCACGTGCGGCAGCGGGTTGTCCTTCAGGGCCTCCAGGGCCGCGCCGAATCCGGAGTACTTGCGGAACTCCTCGAGGGCCTGGTCCGCCGGTATCAGCGTCACTTGCGCAACTTCCGAACGCTGACGCGCGTCGCGCGCGAGCTGCTCGGCCTTCGCCAGGGGCACGTCCGTCTTCAGGTAGACGGTGAGATCGACCGAGTTGGCAAAGCCGCCCACGGCAAGCTGTGCGTTGTTGACGAAGAGCCGCAGAGCCGCCGGGAGCGCGAGCGCCAGCGCTATCACCAACAGCGTCAGAGCGCTGGCGAAAGGATTACGGGCCAGCCGGCCCAGAGCCCCGAGGAAGGCCTGCGCATGACGGGTGCCGTGGCCGGTGAGACTCACTGCGGGTGCTCCGGCGCGCTCACCGGGTCGCCATCAGGCTCGGCAGCGCGTCCCCGGCATCGCCCAGCACCTGCCCGTTGTCGAGCACGATTTCACGCTGGCCGAATTCGCGTACCAGGTGAATATCGTGAGTAGCGACCACGACGGTGACGCCGACGTCCTGAAATCGGCGAAACAGCCGCATGACCTCCAGAGAGAGATCGGGGTCGAGATTACCAGTGGGCTCGTCTGCTATGAGCAGAGGCGGCTTGCTGACGACTGCACGGGCGATGCCTACGCGCTGCTGCTCTCCCACGGAGAGCTCCAGCGGCAGCATCCGCTCTTTGCCGAGCAGGCCTACTTGATCCAGCGCGGCCCGCACACGCTTGTCCGTTTCCTTCAGCGTCACACCGGCGACGACGAGCGGCAGGGCCACGTTGTCGAACACCGGGCGGTCGCCGAGCAGCTTGTGATCCTGAAACACCATGCCGATGTTGCGGCGGAATGCCGGGATGTGGCGCGACGCGAGCGTGCTGGTGTTCTTGCCGGCGACCAGGATGCCACCGCGCGAGGGGCGCTCGAGCAGCGCTATGAGCTTCAGCACCGTGCTCTTGCCGGCGCCGGAGCGGCCGGTGAGAAACACCATCTCACCGTTATGAATGTTGAAACTCACGCTGGCGAGCGCTTCACGCCCGTTCGGATAGCGCTTGCCCACCCGGTCGAAGACGATCATGCCGTGCGCGACCTAATGAGTCGCCGTCGCCGCGGGCGGGCCCGCAGGCCCTTCGACCAACGCCGCGGCAAAGGCCTGTGCGTCGAATTCGCCGAAGTCCTCCTGCTGCTCACCGATGCCAATGAACCGGATCGGCAGCCGCAGCTTGCGGGCGATGGCCACGACGATACCGCCCTTGGCCGTTCCGTCGAGCTTCGTGAGCACGATACCGGTGACTCCCACTGCCTCGTGGAACTGGATGGCCTGCGAGAGCGCATTCTGCCCCTGGTTGGCGTCCAGCACGAGCAATACCTCATGGGGGGCCGAAGAGTCCACGCGCTGCAGGACGCGCTTGACCTTCTTCAGCTCCTCCATCAGGTGGGACTGGCTGTGGAGGCGGCCGGCCGTATCGGCCAGCAGCACATCGATCTGCCGTGAGCGCGCCGACTGCAGGGCATCGAACACGACCGCCCCGGGATCCGCCCCTGCCTGCTGTGCGGCGAACTCGGCCCCGGTGCGCTGCGCCCAGATGTTGAGCTGCTCGATGGCCGCCGCCCGGAAGGTGTCTCCCGCGGCCAGCATCAGGCTGCAGCCCTGCTCGGAGAGAGTGTGCGCGAGCTTGCCGATGCTGGTGGTCTTACCTGAGCCGTTGACACCGACCACCAGGATGACGAATGGCTTGCGGCTCGCGTCGATGGTCAACGGAACGGCGCAGGGCGCCAGGATCTCCGCAATGGCGGCGCGCAGCGCCGTTATCAGGGCGGCAACGTCGGCGAGCTCGTTACGCGCGACGCGACGTTGCAGGTCCGCCAGGATGTGCTGCGTAGCATCGATACCGACGTCGGCCATCAGAAGGCGGCTCTCGAGCTCCTCCAGAATCTCCGCATCGATCTTGCGTCCGCGAAAGAGATTCGCGAGGTCGTAGGTCAGCCAGGCAGGGCCACGGTTGAGCTTGCTGCGCAGGCGCTCGAGAAAGCCAGGCTTCGGGGGCGCCTGCTCGGTCGTGCCGGAGGATTTGCGTCTGAAGAACATAGGGGTTCCTGTGGAACGCCTATTGTAGCCGCCGCGAGCAGCCCCGCCCGCTCCTCTCTCCTGCGTGGCGCCTCTTGGCTGTGCGACGCGCCCTTGGTGCCTGTGCCGTCCGCGCCTGCATCGCGTCGCCTCGCGACCCCTCAGGGCTGAATCACCGCCGGGTTCACTATGACGACGCCGCCGCCGGGCGGCAGGGGTGCGTACCCGGCGGCCCACAGAACCGTCTCGCTTTGCATCTCGGCCGTCACCGCCAGACTTGCGGTGGGATCGATGAGCGAGCCGTGGTCGCCGGCGGTGAAGTTCACGTAAACACCGGGACAGTATTGTTCGAAGGCATTCAGCGGTGGTGGCACCGGAACATAGACGAACGGCGGAGTTGTTCCGGCCGGTACGGTGGCGCGGTCCATGACACCGCAGGCCGTGATCAGCCGTTGCGTGGCGGAGTTCGGCACGACCTGGTCAGGGGGCGAGGAGCCTCCACCGATGACCTGGAGAATGTGCAGCGGATGATGAGCGGCCGCCGCCGCCATGAAGTTGATCGGATCACCGGAGTCCACGGCTGTCTGCGCATCGCGGAAGAACTGCTCGAACAGCGTGGTGCCCTGTTGGATCCCCTGCGCCTGCAGGCCGGCGATGATGCGAGGGCCGAATTCAGGCGAGTCGAGCAGCAGCTGGGCAATGCCGCCTCCGGGCATCGCCAGCGTGCCGGTCCAGACGTCCGTGTGCTGCGCGCTCCCGCCATGTGAGCTGACGCCGAGATAGACGGCTCCGACGATCCCGCCGAGGGAGTGACCGACAAAGTGCACTTGCGTCGGGTCGATGTCGCCACCCGTGCCACCGGAGAGCGACAGCGACGGCAGCGAGCGGGTCAGGGTGATCAGGTCGGCAGCCGACTCTCGCAGATTGTCGCGCGAGGTGAGCAGACTGGTGAGGTTGATGAAGCTCGCACCCGACGGATCGATCTTTCCGTCCGCTCCGGGTGCGCCGGTGACGTTGTTCAGCACGTCCAGATCGAACGTGCGCTCGATTGAGCCGGTCGCCGGTAACGAGAGCCCGGCATAGAGCGGATTCGCACCCGAGGCGTAGAAGGGATTAGTGGGGTCGGTGATGCCGTGCAGCGGCAGATCAATCGATACCCCGACGAAGCCAGCGTCAGCGAATGCATCCGCGATCGCCAGCATGTCGGTGCGGTTGCGCGTGATGCCGTGCTCGAAGATGAACGCCGGCCAGCCGCCCGCCGGTTTGATGCCCTTTCCCCTGGAGGCTGCGTTGGGAACAGTGACAATCAGCGGCACTTGCAGTGTCTCGGTTGCGATGGGCAGCGGATTGAAACGGGTGAGAAAGTGACTGCTTGCATCCAGCGGCGAAGGGCCGCCCTGCCAGGAGCCCGTCAAAGGAGCCGTCCGGCTGAGATAGTAGGGAATCGTGAGCGTGCCGACGTAAATGTTCGCGTGCCCCGCCAACAGCGGGCTCACCTGTTGGGTGGTCAGGCCGGTGTTATGCGCCACGATGGGCTGGGCCCGCGCAGTCGCGGACAGCAGCGCCATCGTGTCGGCCGTGGACTGCGTCGAGAAGCTGAACGAGAGCACGACGTCAGCCGGGTTGATGCCGAGGGCTTGAGCGATCTGCAGGTGCGCCCCGGTGAGCATGCAGATGCCGTTCAGCGTGGTATCGGAGATGCTCTTGCAGGTCGGCAGAGCGCTCTTGATCGTGGCGAAATCCGTGTCGGCACTGACGGCTGCGCCGGTCGAATCCTTGATGCCGTTGGTGAGCAGCACCAGATAGCCGTTATCGGTGGCTCCGGTACTCGCCACCAGCGGATGCAGCGGACGGATCTCCAGAATCGTGTTGCCAACGCCCGTTTCGGGCCCGAGACCCACCGAGTAGTCGATCCCGAGCTGCAGTGGCCGCACCACGTTGGTGGTTGCACGAGTGGTGTTGTCGATGGTCACCTGCACGACGACGACGTCGTTCGCGGTGAGTGACGCTGCGTCGATCGGGGCGCTGAAGCGCTCACGAATGACAGCAGTGGTGGAGAACCCATCGAGCGCGTTGATCGCCGTCTGCGATGGCATGAGTGCGTTGGCTGGCTGAATGTTCAGCGTGCCGTCGGTGGAGCCGGCAAAGTACAGGTCGGTCGGGTAGGGCAGGATGCCCTGCTCGGGCTGGAAGAGCGCCGCGGTGCCGGTGGGGATAGCACTGCCGCCAGGGTTACCGTTGCCGCTGGTGGGATCGGTGGGCCCAACAGTCCCGTGCGCACCTCCCGAGCAGCCGGCAACCGCCAGGGCCATCGCCAGCACTGCGGTCGCAAGGAGTCGGTCCATATCCCTCACGGAAGTGCCCCCTGGATACGATCGGGCGCCGGCGGCGGCGCGCTTGCAAGCGCTTGTAGTGTTCGGCGGCTAGGGTACGCTTAGCCCGAGAAAGGTGGCAAGCCGCCCCGGCGGTGAGTACGGAACGGCTTTGACTCCCAGCGGCAAATCCAATCGTCTGCGTGGCTCGCACGAGCGCGGTGACCAGGCGCGGCAGCTCCGCATCATCGGCGGTACCTGGCGCGGCCGCCGGTTTCGATTCCCACCGTCCCCAGAGATTCGGCCGACTCCGGACCGTGTTCGCGAGACGCTGTTCAACTGGCTCGGGAGCCGCGTGTCAGGCGCGCGTTGCCTGGACCTGTTCGCCGGCAGTGGCGCCTTGGGACTGGAAGCGCTGTCTCGAGGCGCCGTGCAGGTGACGTTCGTGGAGCAGGACTCAGCGGCCGCGCGCGAGCTCGAGTCGCGCCTCGGCGAATGGGGCGCCCAGGGAGGGGAAGTCCAGCGACGCGATGCGCTGCAGTTCCTCGCCCGCCCGGCGCCGCCGCCGTTCGATATCGTGTTCCTCGATCCCCCTTTCTCCGCCAACCTGCTGCAGGGCACGGCGGAGTTGCTCGAGAGCCGGCAGTGGCTGGCTGCGGGGGCGCTGATCTACGTCGAATGCGCGGCGCGCGAGGGATTACCGGCCCTTCCGGCGACCTGGACGCTCGTCAGGGCGAAGCATGCCGGGGAGGTCGGGTATCATCTGCTGGCGCGCAGCGAGCAGACTTCGAGGGGGCCGGCGCAAAGATGAACCGCACTGCCGTTTATCCGGGTACGTTCGACCCGATCACCAACGGGCACCATGACCTGGTGCGCCGTGCTGCCGGCATTTTCGAACGCGTGATCGTTGCGATCGCCGCGAACCCGAACAAGGCGCCGATGTTTCCTCTCGAGGCCCGCGTGGATATGGCGCAGCGTGTGCTGCACGACTTACCGAACGTCGCCGTGGTGGGTTACTCAGGGCTCACAGTGGAATTCGCACGCGCCAACCATGCCGCCGTGGTCGTACGCGGTCTGCGGGCTGTCTCGGACTTCGAGTTCGAGTTTCAGCTCGCGAACATGAATCGCCACATGGTGCGGGAGATCGAGACTGTATTCCTGACTCCCCAGGAGCAGTTTACGTTCATCTCGTCGTCCCTCGTGCGCGAGATCGCCGTGCTCGGTGGAGATGTGCACGAGTTCGTCCACCCCATCGTCGAGGCGGAGCTCAAGAAGCAACGCCGGGCCCCGTAAATGACATTGGATGGAACCTGGGTGCCCATCGCGGCCGATGTCGCCGGCAAGCCGCTGTTCGTGGCTGAGCTGCGCGTGAAATATTTCGTCCTCGAGAGCGGCGTCTACAGCATCATCGATCGGACCAACCACGTGGTTGACAGCGGGAGCTACTACGTGAACGAGGCCGCGCACCCGGCAACATTGGATATCGTGGGCCGCGACGGTCCCGGCGCAGGCAGAACGCTGCGGGCCATTTTCCAGCTCGACGACGACAGTCTCACAGTGTGCTACGACCTGGATGGCCAGGAGCGTCCCGCCAACATGCTGCCGAAAGAAGATCAGCTGCTGCTCAGCATTACCTACGCGCGCGCTTCGACGGCGCTTTCCTGACGCCTGCCGCCGGGCGAGGACCTCTCCGCTTCGCTCTCGGGCCCGACGCCCGGCGCTGACTGGCGCGCCTCACGTTCAGGGTAGACGTCGCGCGAGGCCTCGCGCGCTTCGCGCTCAGGGTCGAGGCTCGGCGCTGACCTGCGCGCTTTGCTTTGCGTATCAGGGCAGCCGAGCGTCGCCTGCGCGGGACTCTCGGGAGTCGAATGCGTTCCGGCGGTTCAGGCAGCTTTCCGGCGCGCGACAACTCCACAGCGCGCCACATGTACCAGGCCGCGAGGCTCCGATGAGGCGCCCACCGAGCTCCGAACGCGGCGAGCGCCTTCGGCGACGGCATCTTCCGCAGCCCGTAGGCCAGGCGAAAACCGTTGCGAACACCGAAGTCATCGACGGGCAGGACATCGGGCCTGCCGAGACGGAAGATGAGCATCATCTCGACGGTCCAGCGGCCGATACCGCGAACCTGCGTCAAGCGAGTGATGATCTCCTCGTCGCTGAGCGTACTCAGCGTCTCGTGATCCGGCACCACGCGCGAGAGTGTCTTCTCCGCAAGGTCGCGCAGCGAGGCTATTTTGGCAAAGGAGAAACCGGCAGCGCGGAGTGTCGCTTGTGAGGCGGCGAGAACGGCCTCGGGTGTTGGAAACAGCCCCCCGTTCCCGCAGCTGTGAATGAAGCGCGTCAGAATCGTGCGCGCCGCGGTCCCATTGAGCTGCTGGTGCGCAATCGCCTGAGCGAGCGTCTGGAACGGCGCGCAGTCCGGCTCTATCAGCACTGTGGAAGGACCCACTGCGCGAATGACACCACCGAGGATGGGGTCGACGGTCGACAGGTGGGCAATCGCAAGCTCGCTCATGGGCGCTCCCCGAATCCCGGTCGGCTACTTCTGGCAGGTCGGACAATAGTACGTTGAGCGCTGGCCTTGCGTCAGCTGTCGTATGGTTGCGCGGCAGGTGCGACAGGGTTTACCCACCCGCTCGTACACATACAACTTCTGACGGAAATAGCCTGGCGAGCCATCGGCTCCCACGTAGTCGCGCAACGTAGTACCCCCCACTCGGATGGCCATCGTCAGCACGGTGCGGACGGCGCGCGCGAGCTTCGCGACTTCCTCTCGTGACAGGCTGCGGGCCTGCCGCCGAGGCCGGACCTTCGCTCTGAACAGAGCTTCGCTGGCGTAGATGTTGCCGACGCCCACGACCAGCCGGCTGTTCATGAGGAGCTGTTTGATCGCGATCTTGCGGCGGCGCGTGATGCGCCACAGGTAGTCGGCGTTGAAGTCATCGCCCAACGGCTCGGGGGCCAGACTCGCGAGCAGAGGATGCTCGTTCGGATCGCCGGCCACATAGTGCAGGCTGCCGAAGCGGCGCGGATCGTTGAAGCGCAACAGGCTCCCTGAATCCAGCAGCACATCAAAATGGTCATGGATCAGTCGCGGCGTCTCCCCTGGCAGCACCCGCAGGCTGCCCGACATTCCCAGGTGCAGCACCAGAGTGCCCGACTCGAGCTCGAGGAGGAGATACTTGGCGCGGCGTTTGGCGTGCAGGATGCGAAGGCCGGCGACGCGCGCCGGCAGGTCGTCCTGGATGCGCCAGCGAAGCCGCGGCTCGTGAACGTTCAATGCGACGATGCGCCGGCCGACTGCGTGCGGCTCGATGCCCCGTCGGGTGGTCTCTACTTCAGGAAGCTCGGGCACATCCGCGCGTTTGGGATGAGGGCGTGCGGCCCTTCGGCTACTTGATCTTCGTTTCCTTGTACGCCACGTGCTTGCGGGCTACAGGATCGAACTTGCGCACTTCCATCTTGTCCGGATGCAGGCGCTTGTTCTTGGTGGTGACGTAGAAATGGCCGGTTCCTGCGGAGGACAGGAGCTTGATCTTCTCGCGCATGGGATTCTCCGTGAGTCTCTCTAGTTCAGGCCCGGAAACCTCAGACCTTGACGCCTTGGGCGCGCAACTCGGCGACGACCTTGTCGATGCCCTTCTTCTCGATGGTCCGCAGCCCATTGGT
>CAZLYG010000189.1:0-5740 GCA_964563075.1 uncultured Steroidobacteraceae bacterium
GCCGATTCGGCAAGCCATGCCCGGTCTGCGGCACCGCCGTACAGCGTATCCGCTATGCCGAGAACGAGACCAACTACTGCCCGCGCTGTCAGACCGGTGGTCGCGTGCTGGCGGATCGCTCACTCTCGCGGCTCCTCAAGGACGACTGGCCGCGCACGATCGAGGAGCTGGAGGCCGGCCGGGGGCCCTGAACCCAAGGCCTCGGCCTTGAAGCTAACGCGGGGGCCCTGGGCTAACGCGGGGGCCGTGAAGCTAACGCGGGCGACGGAATCGAGCTCCTGTCACGCTCCGTCGCCCGCGTTTCCCGTTACGACAGCGGCCTGTTTAGTGCCGCGGCACCTCGATCACCTGGGCGACCGTGTTCTCGTGTTGCGGGCTGTTCAGCGCGCTCACGTTCTGCGAAACGACGGCGGTCCCCGGAGCGATCGTGCCGGCTCTCGACAGATCGCGATGCGCGGCTGCATTGTCATGTGACAGCCAATCCAACACCGACCGGTTCGAATACGCAATGGCCAGATTCTGCTCCCGCCGCTGCTGGTCCCACAGCTGCGTCGCCTGGATGTGGCGCACGTCGTCGCGCGCACTCCATATTGCGGTGTCGCATGCCGAGCGCGCTGCAGAGAACTGACCGCTCATGGTGTAGGCGACGCATTGGTTCGACGCAACAGCCGTGTCCGTGGACTCGGCGAGCTTCGTCTGCTCGATGGCGGCCTGGTAGTTTCCGTTGACGACATTCTCTCCACCCGCGGCGTTGGTGAACGCGGTCATGACGAACTTGTTGGGTTGATCGGCGGCTTGCGCCACCATTACTGAGCCGGCCAGCAGCGCGCCCCCTTGCACGGCGCCCAGAATGGCAAGGCGCAGCACCCGCATCGGCTTGCGACTGTTACGGCTGAACATGATTGCAGTCTCCTTTATGGGTGCCCGTTTCCTCACGGGCAGCACCACGATAAGAAACCCAACAGCCGGCGACAAACGAAGAAATTTGGACGGATGGGTGAAATTACGGCAGCAGTGGAAGAAGCCGCCAGAAGTGTGGCGCGAGCCACAGAAACGTTCAGCAATCAGGAGAAGTGTGCACGGTATCGCCTGCCGCGCTCGCGTGCGCGGTGATCCCGCGGCGCCTCAGCCGCCGGCAGCGAATTGCGCCAGCGCCCAGTCCGTCAGCGCGCGGACCTCCGGCTTATCCGCATCCTTGTGACGGCTGACCACGAAATAAGTGTCTTTCGTTCTGAGCTCGACCGAAAAGATCCGCACCAGCGCGCCGGAGCGAAACCAGGAGGCGCAGAGCGCCGACGGCACGAGAGCTACGCCGACACCGCGCTCCGCGGCACGCACCACGGCCGCCATGGTGTCGAGCTCGATGATGTTTTTCGGCTCGGGTGTCGCGAGTCCGATTTCTTCGGCCCAGCTGGTCCACGCAAACGGACGGGCCCGGTGCACGATCATGGACATTTGCCCGAATACATCGCTCCCAAGGCGCGCCACCGTTGCCGCATGCTCTTGCGCACAAACGGCGGTGAGCGACAGCGAGAACAGGCGCGACGACTTCAAACCCTGCGGGGGCTCGTCGGAGAGCAGAATGGAAACATCGGCGGTCGGCGGATGGATCTCCGGCCGCGGGTCGCGCGTATCCATCTGGATATCGATGTCAGGATGCGCGGCACAGAACGCCGGGAGTCGCGGAATGAACAGCTCGCTGGCGAAGAACGGCGGCAGCAGCACTCGCAACCGCGCTCTGCCGGCCCGCCTGGCAACCTGGGTCAGACTGCGATCCAGGGCGCTCAGCAGCGGCTCGACCTCATCCAGCAGCGTATGTCCGGCTACCGTCAGATCGAGCGCTCGCGTCCTGCGCTCGAACAGGCGCACGCCCAGGGAATCCTCCAGCTCTTTCATCTGGTGGCTGACCGCGGAAGGTGTCAGGAACAACTCATCCGCCGCCGATTTGAAGCTGCGGCGGCGCGCAGCCACACAGAACGCCCTCAGGCTCCTGAGCGGCGGAGGACGGGACAATCGCATCGTTGGCGCTCAGTACGGGGCCTTCGGGATACGATAGGGGTGCAATTTCCATGCCCTGCTGTACACGTTGCCGCCGATGCCGGCCCTGAGGGATTCGGGGCCAACAGACGTGGCGGAGTGTCGGAAGTTGGGCACAGCCGGGACCGCTCGCACCGAGTCGGCGCACCAGCGCGCTCGCGTGCACGCCCCATGGATGGGCCGAGTCATTCAGCCCCGCTGCAGCGCGGTGTCCAGCCAGTGCTCCAGGGCTGAGCCGTTCACGGCGCCGGACTGCCGGGCAATCTCACGGCCGTCCCGGAAAAGGATCAGCGTCGGAATACTGCGGATGTTGAACCGTCCGGCGATGTCAGGCTGCTCGTCTGTATTGAGCTTCGCGACCTGAAGGCGGGTTGCGCGCTGCTGCGCCAGCTTGTCGAGGACCGGCGCCATCATCCTGCACGGGCCGCACCAGGCTGCCCAGAAGTCCACGAGTACCGGCAAGCTGCTGCGTCCGGTGTGCAGGGCAAACGAAGTTGCGTCCAGCGCGACGGCCTTTCCCGGGAGCAACTGGGATTTGCAACGGGAGCAGCGCGGGTGATCCTCAAGCCGGGCGGAGGGCACGCGCACTATGGCGTGACATTCCGGGCACACGACGAGACTAGAATCTGCGGCAGCGTCTGGGTGAGTACTCATGGCAGATCGGACTCTTCAACCGGCTTTGTTACCTGGGGGCCCTGGCGAGGCCTTTCAAGCTCTTGCCTCCGCGCAATCCGCCCCCATGTCCCACTCCGCGCGACTCCACCCGATCGCAAAGTAAGGCATCCATGGAATACCGGGACTACTACCAGATACTCGGCGTGGCCCGCACGGCCACCGCGGATGAGATCAAGAAGGCTTACCGCCGCCTGGCGCGCAAGTTTCATCCGGACGTCAGCAAGGAGGCCAACGCCGAGCAGAAGTTCAAAGAGCTGCAGGAAGCCTACGAGGTCCTGAAGGACCCCGAGAAACGCGCGGCCTACGATCAGCTCGGCAGCGACTGGAAGTCCGGGCAGCAGTTTCGGCCGCCGCCGGGATGGGCGGACGGATTCGAGTTCCGCGGCGCCCCGGGAGGCGGTGGGTTCCGGCAGACCTATGAGGATGAGGGTGGCTTCAGCGACTTCTTTTCCACTCTGTTCGGGGGAGGGTCGCCCTTCGGCGGAGCGGCGGGCACGCGATCGGCGCGCAGTCGCGCGGGCCGCGACCATCATGCGCGGCTGGACCTCGACCTCGAGGAAGCTCACCAAGGCGGCACACGCACACTTGACCTGAAGCGCCCGGAGCTGAAGCCGGATGGCACGCTCGAGCTGCGTGCCCACACCGTGCGCGTGACCATCCCTGCGGGCGTAGCGGACGGCCAACAGATCCGCCTGACGGGCCAGGGCGAAGCTTCGACATCCGGAGGTAAGTCAGGCGATCTGTACCTGGAGGTTCACATCCGCCCCCACCGACTGTTCCAACTCGAAGGGCGCGACGTGACACTGACGTTGCCGATTGCGCCGTGGGAAGCCGCGCTCGGGGCGTCTGTGCCCGTTCCGACTCTGGCGGGCACGGTCGAGATGCGTATCCCTCCGGGCTCACAATCGGGTCAGAAATTGCGGCTCCGGGGCCGAGGTCTGCCGGGTGCGCAAGCGGGCGATCAGTACGTGCTGTTGAAGATCGTCGTGCCGCCGGCGCAGTCGCCGGAAGCACGCGCAGTGTACGAGGAGATGCAGCGGGTCATGCCCTTCGATCCGCGCGCAGGGCTATAAAGTAGCCCCAACTACTGCCCGAACGTCGGCCCGCCGCTCGCCAGAAACTGGCGCTCCTGCGCCGTACTGTCCCGGCCGAGCGCCGCATTGCGCGACGGAAAGCGTCCGAAGCGCCGGATGATCTCCCGGTGCGCTTCCGCCGACTCGAGGGCGTCCTGACAGGCCTTGCGCAGCTCCTCGGGCGCTTCGTTCAACAGCCGGCGATAGGCGGCGACCGATTCGTCCTGGACCTCGAGCGCTTCCGAATGCTGCAGAGGCATGTAGAAGAAAATCCGCTCGAGGCAGTCCAGCGCGCCGTCTGCCGCCGACTGCATGCCCGAGAGTGCCAGGCCCAGCGCCTGCTCGTCGCCGGCGAACGCTCGTGCCTGGCCGCGGAAGATCTGGCGCGGAAACTGGTCGAGCAGAATGATGAGACTCAGCCGCCGCCGTGGACTGTCGGCCCAGCTTCCCAGCGCACCGCTGATAGCTCGTTCCGTCAGCTGGGAGAACTGCGCTGCGATCGTGGCATCCTGCTGCTTGCGGACGTGTGCCTCTGAATGGCCTCCGAACCAGAGGGCCAGGCGTCTTTCGAGCTCGGCCGAGTGTCCCGCGGTGCTGGCCGGGCGCTTCCCCGCTCGAGGCTTGACCAGAGGGCCAAACCAGAACTCGCGCACCCGCAGGGCATCGTCCATGGCTACTCCGATTTGGCCTCGTCGGCCTCGAACAGCTTCTCCAGCTGCTGCGCCGCTTCGACGGTCGCGGCCTTGAATTTCGTCTCATCCTCCTTCACCGCGTACTGGGCCGCCAGTACGCCTTCATCGTGGCGGCGGAAGCGCCGCACTGCTGTGCGCGCGGTCTCCGCCGTCTCGCCGAGCGCCTGCAGAATCTGTTCCGACATCTCGAGGCTGGACGCGTACGTCTCGCGGATGATGTTCTTTACACCGGCATCCATCAGCGCAAACGCATGTTGGCGATTGCGCGCGCGTGCGTAGATCTTCAAGCGAGGAAAATACTCTCGAATGAGAGTAGCCGCGCGTACGGAGGCATCGACATCGTCAATGGCCAGCACGAACACGGAAGCTTTCTCCACGCCGGCAGCACGCAGGAGGTCCAGGCGTGAGGCATCACCGTAATAGACCTTGTTGCCGAAGCGGCGCACGAAGTCGACATGCGTCTGGTTGCTATCGAGCGCTGTGAACGCGATTCGCCGGGCCACCAGGATGCGGCCGACGATCTGGCCAAAGCGCCCGAACCCGGCGATCAGCACCTTGATGTCCTGATCCTCGATTTCATCGAACGGGCGCGCCGCGCGGCTCTTCATCCGCCCCGCGACGGCTTCCTGGGCCAGCAGCAGCAGCGGCCCGATCATCATCGAGAGCGTAACGGCCAGGATCAGCAGGTCGACCGTGTGGCTATCGAGGATGCGCTCCCCAAAGGCCAGGGTGAACAGCACGAATGCGAACTCTCCTCCGGCCGGAAGCGCAAATCCGAGGCGGCGCGCCGCCGGGGACTCCAGGCGCGCGCCACGCGCCAATCCCCACACGGCCAGCAGCTTGATGGCCATGAAGCCGATGGTCAGGCCGAGCAGGTGCAGCGGCTCCGAAAGCAACAGCTGCAGATTTGCCGACATCCCGACCGTGATGAAAAACAGCCCGAGGAGCAGTCCTTTGAACGGCTCGAGATCCGCTTCCAGCTCGTGCCGGAACTCGCTGTCCGCCAGCAGCACCCCTGCCAGGAAAGCGCCCAACGATGCCGACAGCCCTGCGGCATCCGCCAGTAATGCGGTAGCGATGACGGTCAGCAGCGCAGCGGCCGTGAACACCTCGCTGACGCGAATGAGGGCCACGATGCGCAGAGCGGGGCGAACGATCAGCCGGCCTCCGGCGATCACTATCGCGACGACGAGCGCGAGCTTGAGGAGTATGACCCACCAGGAGGGCGCCGCCGCGTGCGAATCCGGAAGCGCGGCGAGCAAT